>JAHXHU010000077.1 GCA_025656375.1 Candidatus Thiodiazotropha sp. (ex Ustalcina ferruginea)
ACTAAAAGCGTTGATCAGATACTGGAAAAAGTGGGGCGAGCCAAGGTTGTATTGCAAAATGGATAATATGTTTAGGACACTACACTAGCATCAGCGTACGTGGGTTACTCAATATGACTGCACTGGCTTCTGTCCGTGCCAGTTGTATGATGATGAAGGATTAAGGCCCTAACACTTGTTAGTGACACGAATATAGGATAAGTAATACTCAGAGATAAAAGCAGTTAAACTCTGATCCCATTTTTTTATTGATTAGCATTGGAAAAGAGCAACATGCAAGACACTAAACCGAGACCGGTCTTTCTCAATCTTACCAAGATACGCTTGCCCATGGCCGGTATTATGTCGATTATCCATCGTGCAACCGGCGTGGTGATGGTATTAGCCATTCCACTTCTCATCTATCTGCTGGACCTATCTCTCAGCAGTGCTGAAGGGTTTGCCGATGCCAAGGCGATGTTTGCCAATGGCTTTGTCAAATTGCTTCTGTTTCTATTTTTGTGGGGGCTGATGCACCATCTATTGGCAGGTATCCGATACCTATTGATCGATATCGATGTGGGTGTAGAAACCCCCCTGTTTCGCCAGACAGCCTGGGCGGTGACCCTGGTGGCTCCGCTGTTGGCCCTGATCCTGATGGGAGGTCTCTAATGAGTCGTCGTGCAAGCGGTCTGAGGGCCTGGTTTCTACAGAGAGCTACTGCAATCTACCTGATGCTGTTTATTCTCTATCTGCTGCAGCACCTGATATTCAATCCACCTGATGGTTTTGCCGCTTGGCAGGGATGGGTAGCCCAGCCACTGGTTGGGCTTGGCCTGTTGCTCTTCTTTGCTTCACTCATGCTACATGCCTGGGTGGGTTTTCGTGATGTACTGATTGACTATGTCCATCCGACGGCCATCCGCGTCTCGATACTGACACTGTTTGGCTTCGCACTGATCGGATGTGCACTCTGGGTCATGCAGACTATCTTTCTGGCGACTGTCGCCTGAGCACAAAGGGTTATAAATTCATGGCACTGGAAAAGCAACGTTTCGATACATTGATCCTGGGTGCCGGTGGTGCCGGACTGAACGCCGCTCTGCAATTGGCTAACGCCAATCTGAAGGTGGCAGTGGTCTCCAAGGTCTTTCCCACCCGCTCCCATACAGTCGCGGCACAAGGGGGTGTGAATGCCGCCTTGGCCAATGTGCTGCCCGATAACTGGCACTGGCATATGTTCGATACAGTCAAGGGTTCTGACTATCTGGGTGATCAGGACGCCATCGAGTATATGTGTCGCGAGGCGATACCGACTGTTTATGAGTTAGAGCACAATGGGGTGCCGTTTTCCAGGTTGGCTAACGGCAAGATCTACCAACGTGCGTTTGGGGGTCAGAGTCAGGATTTCGGCGGCGAACAGGCTGCTCGAACCTGTGCTGCTGCAGACCGAACCGGTCATGCGATCCTGCATACCCTCTATCAGCAGAATATTCGCGCCAAGACCCAATTCTATGACGAGTATTTTGCAGTTGATCTGATCAAGGATGATGAGGGGATCATTCTGGGTGCACTGGTGCTGAATATCGCCACCGGTGAGCCCTTGCTGATCGAATCCAAAACAACCCTGCTTGCAACAGGTGGTTGTGGCCAGGTATTCAGGACCACCAGCAATGCCCACATCAATACCGGCGATGGTATGGCGATGGTGTTACGTGCGGATCTACCATTGATGGACATGGAGTTCTTCCAATTTCATCCCACCGGTATCGCCGGTAAAGGGATGCTGATCACTGAGGGTGTAAGAGGTGAGGGTGGCTATCTGATCAACAAGGATGGCGACCGTTTCATGGAGAAATACGCACCCAATGCCAAAGACCTTGCCAGCCGGGATGTGGTGGCTAGATCTATTGTTACCGAGGTACGTGATGGCCATGGTTGTGGACCCGAGGCTGACCATGTGATGTTAAAGGTGAACCATCTCAATGAGGATGTGATTGCCAAGCGGCTGCCAGGAATTCGAGAAAGCGCCAAGATTTTTGCAGGCGTCGATCCAGTCAAAGATCCAATCCCTGTCTTTCCGACTGCCCATTATGTCATGGGTGGTATTCCCACCGACCGTTTCGGCCGAGTTATGCCAACAGCCGATGATGATGGTGATCATCTGCCCGGTCTCTATGCCGCAGGTGAGTGTGCCTGTGCTTCAGTACATGGTGCTAACAGGCTCGGGGGTAACTCGCTGCTCGATATCCTGGTATTTGGACGTCTGGCAGGACACAACATCATCGATTATGTAAAAGAGAATAAAACTCACCGGCCTCTCAATGAAGCAAGTGTCGAGGCATCCATGGCGCGACTGGATCGATGGGATGCCAAGGGCGAAGGTATGACGGTTAGTCAACTGCGCAATGAATTCCGCAAGACCATGGAGGATCATGCAGGCGTATTCCGGGTCGAGGATATGATGGCCGAGGGTGTCGAGAAGGTTAAAAAGATACGGAAAAAGCTGAATGATATCCGTTTAACCGATCATACCCGTACCTTTAATACCAATCGAACAGAGGCACTGGAACTGGAGAATTTGATCGATGTTGGGCTTGCCATTGCGGTCTCGGCGTTACATCGCAAAGAGAGCCGTGGCGCCCACTCCCGTCCTGATTATCCAAAGCGTGATGATGCGGAGTGGATGAAACATACCCTCTATTGGAGGGAGAGTGACAAGCTTGACTATAAAGATGTACGTGTGCAGCCATTGACAGTTGAGAGCTTTCCGCCAAAGGAAAGAGTTTATTAACTCAAAACTCAGTTGAGTGAGGTTAGGTGATGAAATTCAGTGTATACCGCTACAATCCAGAGACCGATAGCGAACCCTACATGCAGACGTTTGAGATCGAACACCGTCAGGGAATGATGCTGCGAGATGCACTGTTGGCGATTCAGGAGCAGGATGAGTCCTTTACCTTCAGGCACTCTTGTGGTGAAGGTGTATGTGGTTCTGACGGTGTCAATGTCAATGGCAGCAATAAACTGGCCTGTATTACATCTTTGACTGAGCTCAAGGATCCGGTTGAAGTAAGGCCCTTTCCTGGTCGTCCAGTGATTCGAGACCTTGTGGTGGATATGAGTCAGTTCTATGCGCAATACGAACAGGTAGATCCCTGGTTGCAGCGTAAGGAGCCCCTACCCGAACAGGAGATTCTTCAGACACCCGAAGAGAGAGATCAGCTCGATGGACTCTATGAGTGCATTATGTGCGGGTGCTGTTCAACAGCCTGTCCTTCTTTCTGGTGGAATCCTGATAAATTTCTTGGTCCACAAGCATTGCTTAGCGCCTGTCGCTTTTTAGCCGACAGTCGTGATCAGGCTGGTGAAGAGCGGCTCGACAAGCTTGAGGGACCCTATAAACTGTTTCGCTGCCATACCATCATGAATTGTGTGGAGGCATGTCCGAGAGGACTCAACCCCACAAAAGCCATTGGCCATATCAAGGCAATCATGCTCAAGGAAGCGATCTGATCATTTATTGAGAGAATAATATGATTATTCATAATAGTGATCTGGCGGATATAGACAGGCTACGTTGGCAGTGCCGTCGTGGCATGCTTGAGTTGGATGTACTGTTGGAAGCCTTTCTGGAGCAGCATTATGAGGCGCTCTCCCCACGGTTGAAACGCCATTTTATTCAATTTCTCGAATTTCCCGATCCTGTCATCCATGCCTGGTGTATCAGGGGAGAGTCACCCGATGACGATGAGTTTGCCGAACTGGTCTCATCAATTCGGGCGACCGAGGTAGCTTGATATGAGTGAGTTGCCGATTTAGTTACGCACAAAAGCAGAATTTATGAATGATTCATTGCTTACACTTGAGAACCTCAGAATCCATGAGTCACTCTGATCAGTGACTCATGGTGTCGAGTTTCATTAAGATATCGACCAGAATGGCTGACAGCTTGAACATCTCCGTCATCGCATGCTCCATATTATCTTTATCACCAGCACGCTTATGGTCCAATGCCAATTTGCTAGCTTGGTGAAAACGCTGATGCGGCTCCAATAGAGAATCAAACACGGCACGTGCTTCCTCGCTAATGGCAGAGGATTGTACCGGACCATCACTATCAAGCCATTGTCCGAGTTTGCATGCATGATGATCGCTACCCTGGAAATCACCTCTGTCTTCCAGGGTCGCCTTCAGTTTACCAAGATATTGAATATGATCGTTCATGCGTCTAAGAAAAAAAGCACTTTCACTCATGTTAACTATCACCTCTGTAGAGTCTACCGATATGGAATAGTCTAACCTGACTCCATTCAGCTGTTGAATGCACCCTTGTCATTCGACCTTGGGATGAGTGACATACAGTGCCTGGCATGGCACGTCTCTGATATCACCAATCCATATGAAGTCCTAGACTAAATCAGCTTCTCAATACTTTCTGCCGCACGCTTGATATCAAGAAATATCAAGCCCAATTTAGCATTCGTCTTAGCCAGTATGGTGACCACTGCTTCCTGTCCAGCATGGGCCATCAATACATAACCGTTGTTACCTTTGATCAAGACCTGTTCCAGTTCACCTCGCGCTAATTCTTGTGCAGTGCGATCACCAAGGGAAAGCATTGCCGCACTCATAGCGCCAACCCGATCTTCATCGAGGGATTGTGGTAACTGTGAGGCCATAATCAGACCATCAGTCGAAATGACAGCAGATGCCTCGATATCCGCAGAGGTACCGTTGAGTTCACTGAGTATTGAGTTGAGCATATCTGCACGCATGGTGTCGTCTCCTTGTGAAGGTATAAAAGTCGATGGGTGTATTGGTCGGTATTTATTTCAAACGGGTTCCTGCTAATGGTATGGCTGTGTATTAGTGTTAACAGGCCCTAAGAACCAACATTTTTTATGTCGCCCTGTTGGGCCTAAGCCCCAGTTCGATGTCACAGCGATAGGCTGTCACCGGTTACCACTGGCGTATCGTGTACTTAACGCCCAAATCAGAGAAGTGAAAATAGACTGATTGAGATGAGGTACACCCTGTAATACCAAAACGAAACGGTATTCATCGATGTAGAGAGGCCAGAAGCCCAGCTGACTGTTTCCTGCAGCATCGACCAATGCCCTTGCACCGCTGGCAAGTCGTAGATTGTTGTGGGTCAGGGCCTGGTGACGACTGTCGAGTGAGGCGATATCGGCACTCAGAGCAGAGAGTTCAATAGATACCTCATGGGTAAAGCCTACGGCCGCTACATTAAATCCGTGCCCGTCTGCCAATAGTGCCTTGCCACTATCAGAAAGGGGGCGCAGAAGTTCAGGTAGTAGCTTTTCCAATGTGCCAGGCTGTGCTGATTGTGGCTCTTCGAAACCCTCAATCCAACCCAGACTCTGTGCGCGATAAAGTGCTTCTTGAGCATCTGATCCGGTAAGAGCTGTCCAGGTTTCCAGTGCTTGTTGCGTCAGTGGCGGGGTCGACTCCTGCTGTAGCAGTGCACATAAGAGAGCGCGCATTGGATCGATCTGCTTGTGAGACGAAGCATGATAGGCACCCGCTGGAGAGGGGAGAGCAAAGCGGTTTTCAATCAAATGGTAGTCAGGCATTTCAACCTTCCAATCCAGGATCGAGTGAGTAGAGCAATGCCTCTATCAACAGTGAGACGTCTCCTTTCATGCGGGCATCCACCTCGAATATCGGAATTTTCACACCGCAATCCTCCAACTGCAGATGGTAGTCCTCGATCCTGGGCTTGTCGGTTAGATCCATCTTCGTCACACCAATGACGACTTTGCTGCGACCGATAAAATCCTTAAAGGCTTTCAGGAAGAAATGCATATCACTGAATGGATCTGGCCTGTTATTGCCGATCAGCAGAATTAAGCCGATTCCTCCCTGGGTGAGGATCTCCCACATGAAGTCGAATCGTTCCTGCCCCGGTGTGCCATACAGATGGATGCGTTCCCGGTCGCCTAACTTAATCATGCCGTAATCCATCGCGACGGTAGTGCCTGATTTCTGAGCTTTTGTCATGTCACTGGCCTGTTCGTCTGTAGTGACAGGCGCTACGTCACTGATTGCCCCGATGGCGGTGGTCTTTCCCACTCCGACAGGTCCACTGAAAATAAATTTATAATCACTCATAATGATGCTTAACCTCCCCTAAGGCGATTCAGTAGTCGCCCGAATAACCCGCGGTTTTGGGACGGCTTGACAGCTGGTGGTTCGATCAGGGTATCCACCGCACGACGTGTCTCACCGGCCAACTGGATCGCATGTGCAGCACTGTAAAAGGCAAAGACGTACCGTTGGGGAATGTCGAGGGTTTCCGCCGTACCAATCAGTGAGCGAGGTTGCTCTGCCCAGAGGGCTGCAATCGCCAGAGCATAGGGTGTCATCACAAGCCGTGTGAAATTGGGCCAGCGACGTAAATAGATAGGCTGGAAGAGGTCTGTGCCGTGGGGTAGACGGCCGCGGGATGCCCACAATGCCAATTGCCAGAGAAAGGCCTGGATGGGGAACTCCCGTCTACCAATAGGTGACGCCTCATCTACTTCAATAATGCGTAGAGGGACCTCAAGGGTGGCGTCGGGTACAGTGCAATAGGGACGCAGTTGTCTCTCCTCCGCTGAAACCCAAATCTTGTGCTTTTCGATATCCAGAATAATGGCCGGCCAGGGGCCTTCAATGGCGATATTTTTGTTATAACGCACGGCTTGATTGAGCGCTTGTTGGATAATTCCTTGCAGATAGTGATCGGGTTTGTAGTAGACCTTAGTAAGCTGTGCAGGATCTTTTGGATCAATATCTGGGGAGGTACCGACAAATATCTTCTCTTTGGATGCACTCATCAGGGAGGCGGCTCGGCGTGGGGTATTTTTTTTACCTGGCTGAGGAGTGGCCGTTTGATGATTATTTTTCGCTATTGGATGAGGTGCACCTGACTCGACCTGGGAACAGGTTTTATTTCTCGTGGAAAGGAGCCTGCGCTGTTGTTCGATCGCAGCGATCAGTTGGTTGACCGGGATAGGCTTTTGTACAAAGAGGGTATGGGCATCAGCGATCTCACCGGGTTTCAGAGAGACGAGGATCAGGGGTCGGTCAGGATGACGTTCTCGGAACTCCTCCCATAATCGCTCACCCCCGAAGACATCCAGGTCAAGTATGCAGATTTCCGAGGAGTCCTCCTCCATCAGGACATAGCGGTTGTTGCATTGGGTTGTGAAAAGCATACGCAATGCATTGCGTTGTCGTTGGTCCATGCCAACGGCAGCCAAGCGTACTGGAGTGAGGGGCGCTTTACTCATGATTTGTCTTGGTCCTTACTCAATTTATCCAGTAGAAAATGCCACTCTTGGATAGCCGGGTTTGGCATCCCTTTAAGGCGTCGCCACATATGAAGGATCTGTTCTTTATTTCGGGAATGTTGATAGATCTCGATCAGGGCTTTGTGTAACTTTGCCCGTTCCGGTTCTACCATGATGGCTTTTTCGAGGGTTTCCTGGGCTAGCTCGACTTGTCCAAACTCAATTTGCTGGGAGGCGGTTTCCAGGGGATCTGCAACATGATGTGCAATCGACTCATCTAATCTGATGAGTGGTGCCCGGCCACGAATACCCGATGAAAGCATTGCGCTGTTTGACTCGATGAGTGAAGTGGAAGCGCCAGCAGAAAGATGGTTGAGCAGCTCAGAATACGACTCGTCGAGTAAGTGGGGCTTGGCTAGAGCCAGCATGTGCCTGCACAAAGGGGTACCTTTTCCTTCAAGTACAATAAAGAGGTCTACAAGTGCTCCCTGTATGTCGGGATCTGCCATCTCGGCAAGCAGACTGATTCTCTGTACATGTAACCAGAGTACCTTCGGTGTGGCATGCGTATAGAATGGTTTGGCCTTTTTTCTCCAGCCGTGGACATCGATGTGCAAACGTCCCTCATAGGCAACCAGAAAGGCAGGTTCGAGTCGAGGATCCTCGATAGGCGGAGAGGCCTTTTCTGTCGGTGAAAGGGTCTGCCTTATCAGTGATTGCGGTGTTTGATCAGCTGTCCATGTCATCGCCGGTCCTTATGGCAGAAATCATCGTATCGCGATAAACAGACAATTTGCCTGTATCGCTGGGGTTAACCGGCCTGATCGGGAACTGCTTGAAAATGGTGTGGCCAGATTGATGGAAACCATAGATTGGTTAAGGTTTTCCCATCCATGCAGATGAATATCGTCCAGCTGAAAGAATACTTTAACTTGAACCCACGGATTCAAGTTTAACGGTTTCCTCGTTGGTGGTTGGCGATGCAAGGCATAACAGCTGCCAGTGATTCCACCATGGATTCGCGCTAAACTGCCCCCTCTTCGATCTGTAGATGACGAGCCGGTTATATGTCCTATCAGGTACTTGCCCGTAAATGGCGTCCCCAGTTATTCAGCCAATTGGTGGGCCAGCAACATGTGGTAAAAGCGCTGACCAATGCGTTGGAGCATGAACGATTGCATCATGCCTATCTCTTCACTGGGACCCGAGGTGTGGGCAAGACGACGCTGGCGAGGATTTTTGCCAAATCATTGAATTGCGAAAAGGGTGTGAGCGCAACTCCCTGTGGTGTGTGCGATGCCTGCCGGGAGATCGATGAGGGAAGATTCGTTGATCTGCTGGAGGTGGATGCTGCCTCTAGGACCAAGGTAGACCAGACCCGTGAGCTGCTGGAAAACGTGCCTTATGCACCGGTACGCGGGCGCTACAAAGTTTATCTGATTGATGAAGTTCACATGTTTTCAGCCAGCAGTTTCAATGCGTTACTGAAGACACTTGAGGAACCACCTCCGCATGTGAAATTTATCCTAGCCACCACTGATCCACAGAAGGTGCCGGTCACCGTGCTCTCTCGTTGTCTGCAGTTCAACCTGAAACGCCTCAGCCGTGAACAGATCGAATCCCAACTGCAACATATTCTGCAACAGGAAAAGATTCTGTTTGACGAATCATCCCTCTCTCTGCTGGCCAGAGCAGCTGATGGCAGTATGCGTGATGGATTGAGTCTGCTTGATCAAGCCATCGCCTTCGGCGGTGGTGAGGTGAAAGGTCCTGAAGTACAGACGATGATTGGCACCATCGGTGCCGATCAGATCTATCTGCTGCTGGAAGCCTTGGCCCGGAAGGATGGTCCAGGACTCTTGGCGCGTGTGGCCGAGATGGCTGAGTTATCAGTCGATTTTTCCAATGCCCTGCAGGAACTACTTGCCATGCTGCATCAGATTGCAGTGTTACAGCTAGTGGCCGGTTATGAACCTGACGAGGCATTTGATCCGCAACGCCTGCAGGCGTTCTCAGACAGCTTTTCACCCGAGGATATTCAGCTCTACTACCAGATTGTGCTGCTGGGACAAAAGGAACTCAGTCTGGCACCCGACCCCCGTAGCGGTTTTGAAATGGTCTTGTTGCGTCTGTTGGCGTTCAGACCTGATGAGCTGGGTTCGGAGTCCAAAACAACCACTGGTTCAGAATCTGAACGGGTGATCAGACAGCCTGCGAGGAAGGGCGGTCATGATCGATCAGCGAAACAGGGACAGATCTCTTCGGCCCATCAGAGAGATGCGGTTGAGCCTCAGCCTGTAATACCAACAGATGCAGGCCATCATGTAGATCCCTCGAATTGGGAAGCATTTGTCGGCACTATGAAGTTAGGTGGCATTACCAGCCAGCTCGCACACAACTGTACTTTTGATAGCTGGGACGGTGAGGTACTCTGTTTAACCCTTGATGCATCAAGGAGACAGCTTCGGGTAGGGCTGTCAGAGAAGCGCTTGTTGGAGAGTATCTGTAGGCTTCTGGGAGAAAAGACCAAGCTGCAGATTTCAGAGGCGGTGCCGGTGGACGAGACACCGGCCATGCGTCAGAAGCGGCAGCAACAAGAGCGTCAACAACAGGCAGAAGCGACCCTGGTGAATGATCCTCTGGTGCGCGAGATGGAAGAGCAGTTCTCGGCGCGTCTACTGACCGATTCAATCAGACCGGTGGATGAGAAGGGCGATATGATCTAGTGCTTTTGCAAATAGGGCGTTATGATAGATGAGCGTTAGGTATCGCTCGTAATGCATTGTAATTATTGAACATTGCTGGAGTATTCAAGTGATTTCTTAGTTTTTTCATTCAGTCGAGGCCCTTGTTCAGGGTGCATCGATGCAAGATCGAGATGAGGTTATACCCATGAAAGGTGGTTTAGGTAATCTGATGAAGCAGGCCCAGAAGATGCAGGCCGAAATGCAGCAGGCGCAGGAGCGTCTGGCACAGGAAGAGGTGACCGGCGAGGCGGGTGGCGGCCTGGTCAAAGTCATCATGAACGGTAAGCATGAAGTGCGTCGAGTTGAGATCGATGATAGCTTGATGGCAGATGATAAAGAGATGCTTGAGGATTTGGTGGCTGCTGCCCTGAATGATGCCTCACAACGGGTTAGTCAGAAAATGCAGGAGAGTATGTCCGGGCTGACTGCTGGGATGGGCTTGCCGCCAGGGATGAAACTTCCGTTCTAAAGAATTTTGAGTTTTGAATTGTGAATTATGAATTGAATGTGCGCGCTTCGCGCAGGAATTATTTTGAATAGATCCCGCATGAGTAGTCCCTCATTGTTGCAGCAATTGGTTACGGCCTTGAGATGTCTGCCTGGAGTGGGGGCTAAGAGTGCGCAAAGGATGGCCTATCATCTACTGGAACGTGATCGCGAAGGGGGTATAGGGCACTGTCGAGGGTCTTGGTGGAGGCGATGGAGCGGATTGGTCACTGTACTCGCTGCCGGACTCTGAGTGAGACTGAGCTGTGTTATTTGTGTGCCAATCCCGATCGGGATCAAACCCTGCTGTGTATTGTGGAGACACCGGCAGATCAAGCAATGATCGAACAGGCCATCGACTACCGGGGTAGTCATTTTGTACTGGGCGGACATCTCTCACCATTGGATGGTATCGGTCCGAAGGAGATCGGCCTGGACCATTTGGATGAGCGTTTCGCCGAAGGTGTGGTCAAAGAGATTATTCTTGCTACCAACCCGACTATCGAGGGAGAGGCTACTGCACAATATATTCATGATATGGCTGAAACACATAGCATAAAAACAACCCGTATCGCCCAGGGTGTTCCCATGGGAGGGGAGTTGGAATATGTGGATGGAGCTACCTTGGCCCACGCCTTTCGAGGGCGATCTGAATTTTGAGGAGAGACAATGAGTGACTGCCTTTTCTGTAAGTTTGTGAGTGGTGAGATTCAACCCAACAAAGTGTTTGAGGATGATGATCTGCTCGCCTTTCGTGATCTCAATCCACAGGCTCCTACTCATATTCTGATTATACCGAAACGTCACATTTCCACCCTTAATGATCTGAACCCTGATGATGCATCGCTGGTGGGGAAACTCACCTTGACCGCAAAAAAGGTGGCACAGTCGGAAGGTATCGATGTTGCTGGTTACCGTACAGTGATTAACTGCAACGAGGATGCAGGACAATCGGTATTTCATATCCATCTGCACTTACTGGGTGGGCGACCGATGGCTTGGCCTCCTGGGTAGGGTATAAACTCTGAGTGAATCGAAAGGGGTGGTGTATCTCACCGCATTTAGATTCACTCTTTATAGCCATGCCACAACAAACCAAGCAATCAGAAGAGAGGAATACAGTTACGGCAATATCCTACCGAGTGACTGTTTCGGGTATGACATGCCAGCATTGTGTAGCAGCAGTCGAGAAGGCTGTCACTGCTGTAGCGGGAGTGGAGCAGGTGAATGTCAGTTTACAATCGAATAGTGTTCAGATCATCGGTGGGAGACCCAGTCAGGCGATTGCAGCAATCAAAGAAGCAGGTTATGACGCTCAACCCTTTACTGAGCCCCCTGTAGATTGTCCTCTACCTGATCCTGATTTCCTGGCTGGGGTTATTACAAAACCGCTGAATCATACTGACGGTTACTCAATCTCTATCGACGATATGACCTGTGCCAGCTGCGTAGCAGCGGTTGAGAGGGCAATATGCTCCGTAGAGGGCGTCACTGAGGCGGCTGTTAATCTGGTAGAGAAACGTGCTCAAGTGGTTGGCGGTGAACCTGCTGCGGTTGTCGATGCCGTTATCGATCAGGGCTACAACGCTCGCTTCAATGCTCGCCCCTTAGCAAATGATGAGCTATGGCTTGAATTTGTCGATCTGACTGAAACAGAGCAGCATCAGCAACTATCCGACCTCTTGAACAGACTTGATCCAACCGCTGATTTCGAATTCGAGGAGCTGTTGTGGAGGATTCACTCAACACTTCATCCTGCGCAGTTGCTGAGCGAGCTGGAAAATGCTGGTACCCAGGCCAGGCTGGTTGAGCCCTTTAGCGATCCCTATGCCGAGGAAGCGGCGGCTGCATCAGCGGAGGTTAAGCGCTCCTGGCAACGTGCATTGCTGGCAGGCGTAGTGGGTGCTGTGTTAATGGCTGCTGAGATGGCCGGTCAGACGCCTGGATTAAGTGATCCGGGAGGAGAGAGTTTCTGGCTGGGTATTGCCATTCTGTGCCTGTTCGTGATGCGCTTTAGTGGCGGACACTACTATCTGGGTGCATGGAAGCAAGCGAGACATCTCTCTGCCAATATGGATAGTCTAGTGGCATTGGGGACCGGGGCGGCCTGGCTCTCATCCCTGGTTATCGTACTCCAGCCAGAGGGACTCCTTTTACACACCGATAAGCTCTATTTTGATGCCTCGGTACTGATTCTCGCATTTTTACAATTCGGCCATGTATTGGAGACCCGCGCCAAGCGGACCACCAGTGAGGCTGTTGGCAGTCTGGTGGGGTTGGCACCAAAGACCGCAAAGGTCATTCACGATGAAAAAGAGGTTTCTGTTCCCGTCTCTCTGTTACGGGTCGGTGACCAGATACGGGTACGTCCGGGAGAGTGCATCGCCATCGATGGTGAAGTCATTGACGGGCAATCCAGTGTTGACGAATCGATGCTGACAGGTGAGTCGATGCCGGTGGTTAAAAGGACAGGCGACAGTGTGACCGGGGGAACGATCAATCGTAACGGTACTTTACGTTATCAGGTGACCCGCTTAGGGGATGAGACGACGCTGGCGCACATTATCGCCATGGTGCGAAAGGCACAGATGAGTAAACCCCCAATCGGTCGTCTGGTCGATCAGGTCTCGGCGGTGTTTGTACCTGTGGTAGTGATGATCGCGCTGGTTACCTTTTTTGTTTGGCAGCTGCTGGGTTCCGATCCGTCGTTACCCTATGCCCTGACAGCGAGTATCGCTGTATTGGTCATTGCCTGCCCTTGTGCCCTGGGTTTGGCGACACCGATAGCCATTATGGTTGGCACCAGCCGTGCGGCACAGTTGAATGTATTGATACGCAATAGCGAAGGTCTGCAGAGTGGCAGCCGCCTGACCCATCTGGTTGTTGATAAGACAGGGACATTAACTAAAGGAACACCAACGGTTACCGGGCTCTATCCGGTATCAGGGATGAAAGAGATCGAGTTAATCAGCCTTGCGGCCAGTGTAGAGTCACTCTCTTCCCATCCCCTGGCGGATGCGATTGTTGCCTATGCCAATCAACAGGAGATTGAAATCTTACCTGCCCAGGCGTTCCAATCCCACGAAGGTCAAGGGGTTGAGGGCCGTGTTGCTGGGCGACTGGTACAGCTTGGGGGTAATCAATATCTGACAACACTGGGTTGTGTGCCGCCAACTGAATTAGTGGCCAAAGCTGACTGGGAGGCAAGGCAGGCCGGTACACCTGTCTGGTTGGTGATCGAGGGTAAGTTTGGTGGGCTGCTGGTCCTGAAGGATCCACTGCGCCACGACAGTCGGACTGCAGTCAACGCTATCAGAGAACAGGGTGTGAAGCTGGTAATCTGTACAGGTGACAACCAGTCAACAGCGCATGCAGTTGCCGACTCCCTCGGAGTAGAGGAGGTTCATAGTGAACTCCTGCCGGCGGAAAAACTCGAAGTGGTAAAGGCGTTGCAGCAGCAGGGCTACCGCGTTGGTATGGTGGGCGACGGTGTGAATGATGCACCTGCACTGGCACAGGCGGATACCGGTTTTGCCATTGGCAGTGGTACTGATGTAGCGATCAATAACGCAGACATCACCCTGGTGGGTGATTCTCTGATCAATGTCACAACCGCGATTGCAATATCCCGTGCAACTTTGCGGAATATTAAACAGAACCTTTTTGGTGCCTTTATCTATAATGTGATAGGTATTCCGTTGGCGGCGGGGGTTCTCTATCCCTTGACAGGTTGGTTGTTACCGCCCATGTTCGCCAGTGCTGCGATGGCCCTGTCATCGGTGACAGTGGTCACCAATGCCAACAGATTACGTTTTTTTCAACCAACCAGGGAGACTCCGTTGAGTATAACGCTGAAAGTTACCGGCATGACCTGCCCCCACTGTGTGATGAATGTTACCAAGGCCCTTCAGGCCCTGCCCGGTGTGGAAAGTGCTGAAGTAACACTGGACGATGGTCAAGCCGTGGTGACCGGACCAGTTGAGCAGGAAAACCTGGTCAACGCCGTTATTGAAGCTGGATATTCAGTGGAGTCGGCAGAGAGTTAGCCAATGACCTTGTCCGTGGTTCTGGTTTTCAGATTGAATAAGCAATGCAGATTTCCAACTCATTGACACTGCCCTCACTGACCGTATCGCTGGAGCAACAGCGAGAACACTCTTTGCATGTGATTCAGACTGTGCCGCTTGCTTCTCAGGTTGGGAAGGGTGAGCGAGTATTGCGCAGTGTGGAAGATATCAAGCAGGCAGAGCAAGCAATGAATCGCCAGCATTCAAAACACGCCCTCACCCAGATAGCCGATGACCCACACAAGCAACATGCAGTATCTTCATATCAGTCTGTACAGGGAGATATGGAACGTGACTATGTCAGTGAGGTACTAGGCATAGACGTCTATGCCTAGGATGCTGCGGGCTGCATGGCCTCACGTATCTTTGCATGCGCAACAATTGCATCATCCTGACGCAGGGAATACTCAATAATATGTTCACCACTCATTGCACGAGGGCTGATACCGGTGCTTTTTAGTACATCATAGCTCTCAAAAAAGCGTTTCCAGGTAATTTTTCTGACTTTATATTTCGCCCGTACTTCCGGATTGTTGGTTTCAAGGAAGAGTCTGTCTATCTGTTTCCATTCCTGATACCGATGAGGTTTTTTCATACACAGCTGGTCAAGTCTGGTCTGTGCTTCAACATGGCTCATGCCACTGATCAGTCTGCCTTCCAAAAAAAGTATTCCTTGGCGAACCGTGGTTGTGGGTGGGCGATTATGCCACTCTGCTACCTTATTCGGATCATTAAAAAGCTCACGAATCAGGTAGTAGGCCATGGTCTGATTCATCTTGAAGGAGTATGGGATGTTAAAGTGTTTAAGGATATCGACTTGACGACCGTCAGGTGGGGAGAAGAGGCCCAGAATATTCATCGCCTGACCCTTGGTCAATGGCTGATTTAACCAGATCCCTCTTTCGCCAAGCTCATGTAGTATTGTCTCTGTAGCGGGTTCATTTTGCCAGGCCTCATCCGATTCCCTGGGGAGATTCAGGGCGGTATCTATCTGTTCTTGGAATGAGTCAACGTTGATTTTACTCTTAGCTGCAGTGCCGATTCCTGTACGCTTAAAAATCAGAAACAGTCCAAACAGTATCAGGGCAAAAATGAAAGTCACTATTTCCATGGGTTTCTCCCGACGTTATTCGTTATTGAGACTTGAGTATATGTACTAGGCTTGTTAAAAGTTTGAGAACTACTGCTCAATTTGTGGGTATTGAAGAAATCAAAGAATTGAAATATTTTTCAGTGACTTACCAACCTATATTCGGGTTGGTGTCCTCAGAATGTTTTTGCGTCGTCCGATCAGGGCCGGTAAGTGGAGCCGCTGAAATCAGCAATGAGTATGAGACAGTAGACTAGCCAAATGTTGACTAAATCGAATCGCCTGTTTCTTTTAATCACCCTGTTTATTCTTCTTACAGACGGCTTTTTTGTTTGGCTTAACTACACTTCAGCTCGAAGTGTGATGCAAGAGGGTCTCAAGGAAGAGCTGGCAGAAGCCCACGGTGCCTTTAATTTGGCACTCGACGGTTCAATGGAGATGCTACAATAAATTGCTATTTTTTTGGCGAGCGACAAGCGTGTACAGGAGCTGTTTCAGGCAGGAAGTCGTGCCGTGGAGGCAGAGGGAGGAGGAGCGGGAGGTGAACAAGCGGAGCGTATACGACAACAGCTGTTCGAGTTAGTGGGGCCGGGCTGGAAGACGTTGACAAAACGTTATGATGTGCGGCAATTGCATTTTTACCTGGGTCCCGGTGCACTCTCATTTCTTCGTGTTCACCGACGTGAAAAATATGGAGATCGATTGGATGAGATACGGCACACTGTTGTAGATGCGAATGTTCTGCAAAAACCGACTAAAGGATTTGAAATTGGTAGGCCTTATGCCGGTATTCGAGGTGTCACCCCTGTCTATGCAAAAGATACTTCAATAGGAAGCAAGGGGAGTCATATTGGTGCTTTGGAAGTGGGTTCCTCATTTCCGCAGATATTCAATCTTCTCAAACGCTATACTCAGATCAGATTCACTGTGCTTTTAAAGCATGAAAGTCTACAAAGCCGGGTGTGGCCGGAGTCACTTAATCAACTCTATGATGATCGGCCGCCTCATTCAGGGTTTTATATAGAGGCGAGTAGTGATGAGGCGATGACAAGAACCCTACTGGGTGTTGAGCGGGTTCGTCAGTCGATAGTTAATAGCACTAACCTGCTTATAGAAGATATTTCTTATCCGATCGCTATTGCTTCGTTCCCATTGTATGACTACAAGGGAACACAACTGTTGAATTTGGACAGTGTTGGACAAATTCTGGTATGGCGAGATGCATCTGGCGATGTTGAGACATTTAGAACAGGTGTTGAAAATAATATCTTCTTTGCGGTAGTGGTATTTGTTTTGCTTGAAATCATTATTTACATCGGGATAGGTCGCGTGACCAGACGCCTTGAACAGGAGGTAGAGGAACAGACACAACGGTTAAGTCATGCCAATCAACAGCTGGAACAACAGAATACTGAATTAACCAGCTCCCTTGGGCTGTTTAAAAAGACCCAGGCTCAACTTATAGAATCGGAGAAAATGGCATCACGGGGAGGGTTGGTTGCAGGCGTTGCTCATGAAATCAATACACCTGTGGGTACCAGTGTGACGGCAGCTTCTCATCTTTCTGATAAGATCGATGATATTCGTCAGCAGTTCAACAAAACTCAGATGACCCGAAGTGATCTTGATAAATTTTTTTACAATGCAGATAGGGCTTGTACGATTATTATTTCTAACCTTAACAGAGCAGGTGATTTGGTAAGAAGCTTTAAGATGGTTGCTGTTGATCAAAGCAGTTTGCAAAAGCGCCGTTTCGATCTTTGCGAATATTTACAAGAGATTCGAATGAGTCTGCAACCTAGAATGAAGGGAACACCGCATCAGTTAGTTATTGAGTGCGAACATCCTCTCGAGATTGACTGCTATCCCGGTGCCTTGTCACAAGTCTTGACAAACCTGGTAATGAACTCCTTGATTCATGGTTTCGGGGAACGTAATGAATGTCAGGGTGTAATGAAGGTGGAAGTGGTTCAACTGGGTAAGGATCAGGTCCAGCTGAACTATTCGGATAATGGCAAAGGGATAGAAAAATCAGATGTCATGCATATTTTTGAACCCTTTTATACATCAAACAGAGAGGGTGGAAGTACCGGCCTGGGTTTGAACGTGGTCTACAATATCATTACCAGTAACCTCGGTGGCAATATCCGGGTTGAATCAAAGGTGGGTGAGGGAACCAAATTTAAAATCGTGTTCCCTATGGAGTGTTCTTGATAAGAGGCCAAGGATGAGTAGTCAGTCAGAGCCACTACAATTCGTACAAGAGCGTGATGAGCCTCAGCAGACTCTTCCGTACTGGCGAGTACTGATTGTCGATGATGAGTCAGATGTTCATGCTGTTACTGAGTTGGCGTTGGACGGATTGGAATTTGAAGGAAAAGGTATAAAGTTTGGTCATACCTATTCTGCAATCGAGGCCAGAAAATACCTTGAGCAACACCAGGATACAGCATTAGTACTGTTAGATGTTGTAATGGAGAGCGACGATGCTGGATTGGAATTGGTCGATTATATTCGTAACGCACTGGATAATCGATTAATTCGCGTCATTCTGCGTACAGGCCAACCTGGTCATGCCCCTGAACGTGAAGTCATTTTGCGCTATGACATTAATGACTATAAAGAGAAGGTCGACCTCACGTCTCATAAATTATTCTCTTCTGTAATATCCGCGTTACGAAGCTATAGAAATCTCTCAATTATCGATAAGAACAGAATCGGACTGGAAAAGATCATTCGTTCATCTGGCTCTTTGTATAATATCGATTCATTGGAGGAGTTTATCAGTGGTGTTTCAACCCAGTTGGGCGCTTTGTTGAATATAGGGGAGGAGAGTTTTTACAGCCGAGCCTTTGGGATACTAAAAGAACACGACGGTAAATCGATTGAGCAGCAGCGTATTGTTGCCGGGACAGGAGAGTATGTACATCTAACCAATAAATGTCTGGGAGATGTGGTGGATGACCGGGTACTCCAGCGTATAAAAAAAGCGGTTGCCGAAAAACGCAGTGCCTTTTATACAGATGCGTGTTTGGTAGAGCTGAGTAACACTGAAGGCGTCGATGGTCTGCTCTATATCGAGGGATGTAAGCCCAAGTTGGATGAGGTTGATCAGAACCTTGTAGAAATATTTGTCAGCAATGCCACCATTGCGTTGGGCAATCTGTTTCTCCATCAGGAGATTGAATTAACGCAACGGGAGGTCCTTTATACGCTGGGTGAATTTGCCGAGTGCAGATCCAGAGAAACCAGCCGGCATGTTGCGCGTGTCAGTAAACTCTCTGGTCTATTGGCGAGTAAGTTGGGTCTGGAGAAAGAGGAGAGTGACCTATTGCAGTTGGCTGCAGCCATGCATGACATCGGTAAACTGGCCATATCATCTGACATTCTTGAAAAACCTGGTCCACTTAATGATGAAGAGTGGATACAGATAAAGGGTCATTGCCAGTTTGGTCATCAGCTGCTAAGCCGAGCAAAGCTGCCTCTACTGAAGTTGGCGGCCATCATCGCTCATCAACACCATGAACATTGGGATGGCAGTGGTTATCCGCTGGGATTAAAAGGTGATCAGATACATTTATACGGCCGAATCGTAGCCATTGCTGATGTCTTCGATGCCTTGGGCAATCGCCGGGTCTATAAGGAAGCATGGCCACTGGCTAGAGTGGTTGAGTACTTTCATCAACATCGTGGAACTTACTTCGATCCGCAACTGACAGATCTATTGCTGAAGCATCTTGATGAATTTACCGATCTCAGAGATGATTACAGTGATGATCGATTTAACAGGCCGCACATAGCACCCAGCGACTTGGATGAGAATGTCTAGCTGTAATATCAGCTGGTATCAGACACTTTTTCTGGGGATCTCTGATGATTACTTTTTTCGTCATTCCGGCGAGTGCCCTCTACTGCCCGGAATTAATTTCATTGACCGGAGTTCAGGTTTATTGCCTATCGTCGCAATAACTTAACCGCCAAGCTTGAATAGTGTTTGCCATGTTCATTAAAAAGATTGGTGGGGCAGGGCTCCACCCTACGGTCTATATCGAGATACAGGGTGGGGCTCTGCCCCACCGTAAGACGCTTGTTCCAGACAATAGTAGACGAGTACCGGAATCCAGTAACCCCCGTATTTAAGGCGTTGGGTTAATAAAATGATCCGGTTCGAATTCCAGTGTAGCGAACAGATCATTCAGGTTCTCTTCACGACGAATCAATTCAACACGCCCGTCTTCACGCAATAACAACTCTTTAGGTCTGGGTTTGCCGTTATAGTTGAATCCCATGGCATGACCGTGTGCGCCCGTATCGTGAATACAGAGAATATCTCCATCCTCGATGGCAGGTAGTGGGCGTTGTACGGCAAACTTGTCATTGTTTTCACAGAGTGAACCGACCACATCAACCGTTTCCTGTTTCCCGGCCTTACCCAGTACTGTTATGTGGTGATACGCGTCATACATACCTGGCCTCATTAACGAAGACATGCAGGAGTCGACACCCACATAGGTGCGATAGATTTCCTTACGGTTGATTGCACGGGTGACTAGCACCCCATGTGGACCGGAGATGTAACGTCCACTTTCCAGAATGAGTTTCGGCACATAATTATGATGGGCTTTGAAAACCCTGAATAGCTCACTGATCTCGCGTCCCATACTGACTATATCAAGGGGTTTTTCCTGGGGACGATAAGGAATACCAAGGCCTCCTCCGATGTTAATGAACTCGAATTGAATATCAAGTTCTGTGGAAAGCCATGTGACTCGATCCAGCAGCATGCGGGCTGTTTCAACCATATAGGCATGATTGAGCTCATTGGAGGCCAGCATGGTGTGAAGTCCGAATCGTTTGGCCCCCCGTTGCTTGGCTTTTCTGTAGGCATCGATCAGTTGATCGTGAGCAACCCCATATTTGGATTCAACCGGGTTGCCGATAATGCTGTTACCGGTACGTCGTTCTCCCGGATTGTAGCGGAAACATATCAGTTCAGGCATCTGCGGTACCTTGTCGACCAGAGAAATATCGTCAAGGTTGAGTACGCAGCCACCATCAGCCTCAGCGATCGTAAACTCCGCAGCGCTGGTATTGTTGGAGGTAAACATGATTTGCTCACCACTTGCGCCTATCTGTCGGCTCAATACCAGTTCAGCAATTGAGCTGCAATCGAAGCCAAAGCCCAGGCTCTGCATAATCTTCATGATCGCAGGGTTGGGCAGGGCTTTGACGGCAAAATATTCGCGAAACTGATCGACACCGGCAAAGGCCTGAATCAGCGCTTCACCTGTTTCACGGATACCCTTTTCGTCGTAAAGATGAAAAGGGGTGCCATAGTGCTCGACAATGCCCTCAAGCAAGTGAGAGAGACGTTCAGAAAAGTCTTTTGATACGGGCACTAGAGAGCTCCGCTGATTCTGGACATGGCATCCTGGACATTTTCAAAGCTGTTGAACGCGCTGATACGAATATAACCTTCACCACATTTTCCGAAACCAGCGCCAGGGGTACAGACTACGCCCGCATTGTTAAGCATAGTGTCGAAAAAAGTCCAGGAGTCGCCCTTGGCGTCGATCCAGATGTAAGGCGAGTTCTCTCCGCCAATACAGTCGTATCCAAGAGCTTCCATCTGTTCACGGATGTATTTGGCATTCTTCAGGTAGTAAGTGACCAATTCCTGCACCTGGCTACGCCCCTCTTTACTGTAGACAGCTTCAGCGGCCTTCTGCACCGGATAGGAGACACTGTTGAACTTGGTGGTATGGCGACGGTTCCAGAGATCGTGTATGGATACAGCCTCACCGCTGGCCGTGTAGGCGGTACAGTCCTTGGGTACGACAGTATAGGCGCACCGGGTTCCGGTGAAGCCGGCGGTCTTGGAAAAGCTGCGAAATTCAACGGCTACCTGGCGAGCACCTTCGATCTCATAAATTGAGCGAGGCAGGCTTTCATCCTGCACAAATGCCTCGTAGGCAGCATCAAACAGAATCAGGGACTTGTTGGCTATGGCGTAATCGACCCATTGCTGCAGCTGCTCCTTGGTGGCGGTGGTGCCAGTCGGATTATTGGGAAAGCAGAGGTAGATCAGGTCTACCGGTTCGCTGGGAAGGTCTGGGATAAAACCATTTGCTTTATTGCCGTCCAGGTAGGTCAGGCCGCTATAGCGGCCATCTTCAGCTTGACCCGTGCGGCCAGCCATCACGTTGGTATCCACATAGACCGGATAGACCGGATCGGGGATGGCGACATTGATATCGTTAGCGAATATCTCCTGAAAATTACCCGAATCGCATTTGGCTCCATCGCTGACAAACACTTCGTCGGTGTCGATTTTACAGCCACGAGACGGGTAGTCGCCCTTTGCGATGGCTTCACGCAGGAAGTCATATCCCTGCTCCGGGCCATAACCGTGGAAGGTGGCATCGCTGGCCATTTCATCGACGGCTGCATGAAAGGCCTTGATACAGGCATCTGGCAGGGCACGTGTAACGTCACCTATCCCCAGACGTATGATGTGCTTGTCCGGATTCGCCTGTTGAAAAGCGGTAACCCGCTTTGCAATATCTGAGAACAGGTAGGAAGCCTGGAGTTTCTTATAGTTCTCATTGATTTTAATCATGCTACACCTCAGGAAACCGAAAAACGGGCCATTATACAGAGATTATGCGGGAGTAGGAGGGGATGGGAGCAACTGTCGGGCAATCCCGGCCTAGCTGAATATCCTAGCGTACTGTTCCGCTTTAAACCCCACATACAGCGACTTCCCATCGTCAAGCAGTGGGCGCTTGATGATTGAAGGGGTCTGTAGCATCACCTGGATGGCACTTGGCTCGTCAATAGCTGCTTTTACCGAGTCATCCAGCTTGCGCCACATCATACCGCGGCGGTTCAGCAGAACCTCCCAGCCGAGTGTGTCGACCCAGTTACGCAGTTGATTCTCATCGATTCCAGCTTTTTTGTAGTCATGGAATTCGTAGGTGATCCCCTGATCATTCAGCCATTGACGGGCTTTTATCATGGTGTCGCAATTAGGAATGCCATAGAGTTTTACCATTAGATATTCTCTCTGTTTATCAGCCACGTACATTATAAATATCGTTATGCATCACACCCAATGAGTATCAGGGTGATCTCAACATTAGATTTTTCAGCGTTTCTGGATAGAAGCTAGTATAAAATAGTCACTCACTATCAACCAACAGGATGGAGTAGGGTTTTATGCGCCAGGATGATAAAGGTGAAGTACCGGTCTGCCCCATACCCCAGCCAACAGACCTCAGTGCTGTCGAGCAGTTACAACTCGAACCACAAACCCCTGTTTCGGACTATCTGGAGGCCATGGAATTGGCAAAGCAAGAGGCGGAGCGTTATTTGGGTGAAAATATGTTGCTCTCCTGGTATGACCGGGACCGTGATTTCGAGTCACCCCAACACGCCAGTGAGTGTCATCAGGCAAGTGCTACCCCAGGCTATGTGGATTACGGGGTCCATCATGGGGCACGATTGATGGTTGATATCGAGCATGGACGGTTCGTCTTCTTTTTCCTACCGTTGGATCCATAATCCCTCATTTTAAGGCGTCTTTTATGAGGCGATAGTGATAGTATCCAGCTGCTTGGCGATATAATGATTTCATTCCAGAAAAGGAATTGTTTTTGATGCAAGAAAATGATGGGAATGAGTGGCAGATCGATTCAGAGAAGGGTCTGATCACCCATCGCAGTGGATTCCAGGCCGAATTCAAGGGTGATTGTATCTACGGTATAAAGCACTTTACCACCGAGGCGACTATTCGCGATATCAGGGATATGGTCGTTAAAGCAGAACAGATACTCTCCCGTTTAAACTTTCAACCTGATTCCGCTGATTAGCTGGCCCTAGGAGCCTGTCGGACTTAGGATAAATCTGACTCAAAATGGCTTTCCCTCGCTACGATCACCTAAGTCCGACAGACTCCTAGGGTATTCTAGGCTCGATCTGTGGAAATTGACCCAGATACTCCATCCGCCACCAATGACCGCTCTGTTCCTTCTCTTTCGCACTTGAGAAGTGATAACGAAAAGCATTCACCCGCAAATAGCGAGGAGGGGTCTCGGGGAAGGGGTTTATTTCCAATAGCTGAGTGACATTGGCTGATCCGTGTTTCAGCCGCTCTATGAAGCGACCAAACCAGTTCATTTGAACGGCTTGCTGAGTGGGTACAAACCAGATCATCCAGTCCAGTCGTGGTTGATGAGGAATATTTACTTTTGGAGCTCGAGCTGGGTTACCCGGCTTATATTTGAATTCATAAGTATGCCATGTATGACCATCATCAGATCCCTGGATAACAAGTTCATACCGTTGATTTTGCATAGTAGGGAAGATGTGGAATATATGGCCGATACCAAATCGCCGTACGGATTCGGAGAACTGTTGTAGTGCTTGTGGTGCTGGTTGGCCCATGATTTGTGTTGTAACGCCAATCAGACTTGTCGGTACGATAAGTAAGCAGGCCAGTACAATCAGAGTTGCACGGGCTTTACCTGGTGAAACATCCGTTGCCTGCAGTCGTTGCCTGAGCCCACCTGGCAGCAGACGCCCGACTACCCTGTCATCCAGGAGAAACAGACACAGCAGAATCGTCAGTAGGTTGATGAAGTTATGGTTACTGGTAGCGATGATCAGTAACTGCATCAAGATTGTGATACCCGCTGCAAACAGTCGAAAACGGCGTGGCAAAAAGATAAAAAATGGCACTATCAATTCACTAAACAACGTCAGCCCTACACCTGCCTTGAGTATCAATTCCGGTAGCTGATGGGCATACCAGGCCCCGATGTGGGGCAGCGGTTGAGTTTCGAAATAGTGATTGAGAGCGGTGAAACCGGACCAGGCCGGATCGCCGCTGATCAGTTTGAACAAGCCTGACATGAAACGCAGTCGGAACAGCAGCCAGTCGAATAAAAAGATTAACAGCAAATTGGTACCACCGACTAAAAAGATGGCTAGGAAGCCTGCCTCCAGCAATAACGTGTCCCATTGGAAATTGGTGAACACTTGACCGGCGTGATAGAGCGAGAGATAGAGAATAAAGAGGATAATCAGTGAAAATCGTTCCCAACGCCCTGACAGCAATACCAGAGAGAACAGAACCCCTAACAGGGCAGTACTCTGTAGCGCTGTATCACTGCTGCCCGTCCACCAGAAGATAGCAGGGAACCATAGCCAGGGATGTTCCCCCAAATGGTGTGAGACCAGGTTGAAGTGTTCACTCAAAGGCAGAATACCTTCATCTCCAACCAAGCCTGTAATCTGTACTGCCAGGGAGGCGAACGCGACCAGATAGATCAGTGCAAGCAAGCGTAGGAATAGCCAGCCGATCAGGCGGTGATCTGTAGCAGGTTGAAATAGGCGGTTGAAAAAAGCAGTGAGAGGCAACATGGGCAGTTGATACGGAATTGCTGAACTATATTGTATGGATTCTACCAAAAGAGGTAGTACTATCGACAAACCAAATGATAGTGTGCGATAACATAACTGAACGATGACTAGCTAGTGTCAGCCCAAGCACAACAGTGCTCGTCATTCCGGCACATGCCGGAATCCGGTAAGTCATTCAATCCCCTGGATCCCGGCATACGCCAGGATGACCTGGTTATAACAAAACGATATTAATGTACAGGTCCTATGCGAATCGAGATTACCCCTTTAGAAGCGCGTGTCATTGGCTGTCTGATTGAGAAGGAGATCACCACACCTGATCAATATCCACTTTCACTCAGTGCTTTGACCAGTGCCTGCAACCAGAAGAGCAGCCGCGATCCGGTGTTGCAGCTGAGCGAAATGGATACGCAAAATTTGCTTGATGAGCTAAAAAAGAAGCACCTGGTCAGTGATCGTACCGGTTTTGGCAACCGGGTGGCCAAATATCAGCATCGTTTCTGTAATAGCGGTTTTGGCTCACTGGAATTTACCGATCAGGAGCTAGGGATTCTCTGTGTCATGTTATTAAGGGGACCTCAGACTTCCGGTGAGCTGCGCACTCGCACCAACCGTATTTGCCAGCTCTCTGATGTACGTGAGACTGAGGCGGTTCTGAATGGGCTAATGCAGCGGGAGGAGGGGCCTTTTGTGGTGCGTCTGGTTCGTGAGCCGGGAAAACGAGAGTCGCGCTACGCTCATCTATTTTGTGGTGAGGTGACGGGTGTTGAGGCACAAACAACATCAGCAGCAGTTGAACAGCATCAACCATCTGACCAGCTTGAGCGAATAGAGCAGCTTGAAATGATGCTGCTGGAAATGCAGGAGCAGCTAGTGTAGTGTCCTAAACATATTATCCATTTTGCAATACAACCTTGGCTCGCCCCACTTTTTCCAGTATCTGATCAACGCTTTTAGTC
>JAHXHU010000407.1 GCA_025656375.1 Candidatus Thiodiazotropha sp. (ex Ustalcina ferruginea)
GGACTAAAAGCCTTGATCAGATACTGGAAAAAGTGGGGCGAGCCAAGGTTGTATTGCAAAATGGATAATATGTTTAGGACACTACACTAGTGACAGCCGTTTGTTACCCCGGATTCAGTGAGTAATGGCTGTAGTATCGACCAGACATTATCCCGAAGAATGGGTTGAGCCTTATCATTGGGGTGAATGCCATCACCCTGCATCAGTTCTCTATCCAGTGCGACACCCTCTAGAAAAAAAGGTGCCAGGGGAACCGATTCGGCCTCAGAGACATCATAATAGACTTGATGGAAGGCGTTTACGAAATCGGGGCCATAGTTGGCTGGCAGACGAATCCCCAATAGCATGACCGATGCACCAGCCTGCTTGGAGAGCGCCACCATGCGCTGCAGGTTGTCCCGCATTGTTTGAATGCTGATTCCGCGTAAACCGTCATTGCCGCCAAGTTCAATGATCACGACAGTAGGCTGGTGATCTGCCAGCAGATTGGGTAGCCGGCTCAGTCCGCCATTGCTGGTATCACCGCTGACGCTGGCGTTGACCACAGCGAAAGGGCCACAATGTTGGTTTATTCGTTGTGTCAGCAGATTGACCCAGCGTTGCTCGGTTGAGACACCATAACCAGCACTCAGGCTGTCACCGACAACCAATAGCTTGGCTTCCGTTGCCGCTAGAGCTGCAGAAAATTGCAGAGATAAGAGTAAAAATAGGTGTAGGATCTTTTTCATGTTACAGACATCATCCAATCAACTTCCTGTGACCGCAAGCGGCCTGATGAAGTTCGTCGAGACCACTGAAGGTAGGCTCGATATTCTGCAGCATATCGACCTGCAGGTGTCTTCCGGTGAAGCGGTGGCAATCCTAGGTGCCTCTGGCTCAGGCAAGTCGACCCTGTTGGGACTGCTGGCTGGACTGGATGAGGCTTCAGCTGGCGAGGTTCGGTTATTTGATACACCATTGAGTAGCCTCGATGAGGATGGTCGTGCCGCTCTGCGTGCTGGAAAGGTTGGATTTGTATTTCAGTCCTTTCAACTTCTCTCCGGCATGACCGCATTGGAAAATGTCATGCTGCCTCTGGAATTAGCCGGTCATAAATCGCCTGAACAGGCGGCCAAAGAGGCCCTTTCCCAAGCAGGGCTTGCTAAACGCTTGCACCACTACCCGTCGCAACTATCGGGGGGTGAGCAGCAGCGGGTCGCCCTGGCTCGCGCCTTCGCACCGAGCCCCAAGATACTGTTTGCCGATGAACCCACAGCCAACCTGGATGCGCATACGGGAGAAAGGGTTGCAGAGCTACTGTTTAGACTCCAGGAGCAGAGTGACACAGTCCTGATTCTGGTAACCCATGACGAGATGTTGGCCCGTCGTTGCGATCGCCGTCTCTATCTGCGTGAAGGTCGTCTGGAGGCAGAAGCTTGAACCCGCTCCATCTGGCGCTTCGATTACTACGCAGAGATTGGCGCGCAGGTGAACTGAGATTGTTGGCAACCGCCCTGGTAATCGCCGTGGCCTCTGTGACATCCGTGGGATTCTTCACCGACCGGATTGAACGCGCCATGGAACGTCAGGCAACAGAGGTGTTGGCTGGCGATCTCAGGATTGAGAGTAATCAACCGCTACCCGATACGTTTATCCAGGAAGCGGAACGACGTCAACTTCAACAAGCATCGACGCTGAGTTTTCCCAGCGTCATCCTCAGTAAGGGTGCCACTCAGTTGGTGCAGATAAAAGCCGTCTCCGATCGTTATCCCTTACGTGGCCATTTAAGAGTACGCGACAGTGTAACCAGCCCGGAGAGTATCACTTCTCTCCTGCCAGGCCCGGGTGAGGCCTGGCTTGAGGAGCGTCTTTTACCGCTGATGGGTCTTGCCATAGGTGACACCATAAAACTAGGCCAAAGCTCATTCAGGATCAGCCGCATTATCACTTACGAACCCGATCGGTCGGCCAATCTGTTTCAACTGGTGCCAAGGGTCATGATCGGACTCAACGATATTGAGAAAACCGGCCTGTTGGGACCGGCAAGCCGGGTCAGACACTACCTTCTGGTTGCTGGCTCTCCCTCTCAAATGAGTCACTACAAAACCTGGCTCGAGCAACTCAACCTGTCAGGCATTCAAATAGAGGATATCCGTGCAGCCCGCCCCGAGCTTAGACTCGCACTTGAACAAGGTGGACGCTTCCTGCGTCTAGCTGCTGCAACAGCCATTCTGCTTTGTGTGGTGGCGGTTGCCCTCTCCAGCCGACGTTTTGTCGAGCGGCAATCCGATACCAGCGCCCTGCTTCGCTGTCTTGGTGCCAAGCGTCGCCAAGTGGGACAGATCTTCATCTTGCGGCTGCTCAGCCTGGGGGTGATTGCCAGCCTTGTGGGTGTGCTGCTCGGTCTTGTCGTACAGGCTCTACTCATCCATCTGATCGGGCAATGGTTCACCAGCCAGATACCCGCACCCTCAGCCTGGCCCCTTGTCTCGGGTCTTATCACGGGCATCCTGGTCTTAATCGGCTTCTCGCTACCCTCCATACTACGTCTCAGTGAGGTACCTCCGCTGCGCGTATTCAGGCGTCATTTAGGAGCTCCGCCGATCAGCTATCGCCTGTTCCTTGGGGCCGCAATTATCTCTCTCGGTATACTCCTCATCTGGCAGATAGGAGATGACCTGTTAGCATCTCAGTTGATTACAGGTCTATTGGTCGGCATGGCCATCCTCCTAATAGTATCGCGCCTCTTGGTCCACCTGCTGGCACCATTAAGAAATCGCACCGCCGGTTCCTGGCGCTATGGCCTCTCCAGCCTGTCGCGCAATCCCGCTACGACCAGTGTTCAGCTGACCGGTTTTGGATTGGGCATCACAGTACTGTTACTGCTCGCAATTGTCAGGGTTGATCTATTATCCAATTGGCGAGAGGCACTCCCTGAAAACAGCCCTAATCAGTTTCTCATCAATATTCAGCCTGGCGAGGTTGAAGGCGTGCGCAAACTCTTGATTGAGGGTGGCATTAAATTGACTGGGCTGTTTCCGATGATTCGTGGACGATTGATCAGTATCGATGGTCATCAAGTTTCATTAGATGATTATGACAATCCCAGAGCCCAGCGGCTATCTACCCGAGATTTCAACGTCAGCCATGCCACTTATCCCCAATCTGATAACAAAATCGTCTCAGGTCACTGGTGGTCAGAGACAGAGTGGAACGAGCCCTGGTTCTCAGTGGAGCAAGGGTTGGCGGAGACCCTGGGTATCCCCCTGGGTGCCGAATTGGTATTTGAAGTTGCCGGTCGAAAGATTGCCGGCCGAGTGGCGAGCCTGCGTTCAGTCGAGTGGGACTCATTCAATGTCAATTTCTTCGTAGTCGGTACACCGGGACTGATGCTCGATCAACCGGCTACTTACATCACCAGCTTTTACCTGGCGGATGAGAAGCGCCATCTATTGCACCGTTTAATCCAGACATACCCCAGTATCACAGCACTGGATGTCACCGCATTGATGCAACAGATACGCGCCATCATGGATCGCGGCGCATTGGCGGTGGAGTCAGTTTTTCTGTTTACTCTCGCAGCCGGATTGATCGTACTTTATGCCGGTATCCAGGCAAGTCATGAATTAAGGGTGCAGGAGACAGCTATTCTCCGCACGCTCGGGTTGAGTCGAAGACGCTTGGTCATATCAGCGCTGTTGGAATTCTCCCTGCTCGGCGGACTTGCCGGTCTGATCGCAGCAGTCCTGGCCAGTGCTATCAGTTATTCACTAGCGAATGCTGTGTTCAATCTTCCATGGCAACTCAATTTTTCAATGTGGGCCATCGCGCTATTGGGTGGTGGATTGGGTGTAGGCAGTGCCGGTATCATTGCCAGCTGGCCACTCCTGAATACACCACCACTGGTCGTGATGAGAAAAATGTGAATTAAAGGCTTTGTTTGAATAGATCTTCTGATTTAGTTATTACGAACTGATCACGGGCCATAATAGTCAATTGAAAGCTACTCTATGGCTGGCAGATTGATCAATCAAAAAGATCTGCGTGCGGCCATCTTAGATGGTGCAGTGATGAGGATAAGACCTAAGGCTATGACTGTATGTGTTGTCGTACTGGGGCTTACTGCAATCATGATGAGTGATGGTACAGGATCGGTGGTTATGCAGCGTATAGCTGCACCCGTTATTGGAGGAATGCTGACAGCACCCCTGTTATCCCTTAATTGTAATTCCGATCCTTGCTTTACTGATTAAAAAGAGAGAATTGAGTAGCTATTCCCAGCCCACTAAGACCCACAGACCATAAAGCATGGTCCACCATGGCAGATACATAATCACAAACAGACTATAGAGGGTCATTAGCCGTGTTGCACTACAAAGATCTGCTTCCTGAGGAATACTAATTCAATCAGTAAACATGCAAATATTCAGTGCATTGGGGCATAATGTCGATCACCAGCTTGCTGATCCAAATTTGCAGCTGTTAATCGCACACGATTCAGCAAATCACTCACTTCCGGATGACAATGAGCGGTATCCAATAAAATTGTAAATACCTGCTGGTAGATATTGCTCTCAGAAGCATACCCACGCTCGGAGATCAATAACTCCATCTCGATCTCCTCAGCCATATCCTTTAATCCGGGATGGATCTGGAGTAACTTGGTAAGCCCTAAAAGGCAATAGACAACCCCCCAGGTAGCTGAACTGACGATATTTTCTGACACGTGATAAACCGGCTCATGGTATTTTCTTGCAACGGCGCATACTTGTCGATGTAACACATCCAGAATTTGCTTTAAAACAGCAGGACTTAAAATCAGCCAGGCCCAATCCAAATTCTTGCAGATGGTCAGACATAATTCTTTTTTCTACGTTTCTTTCAAAAAAACTGAACATGACCTCCCTAATTGATGTGTCGGCCAAAAAACGCCCTGTTTTTGCACCACGCGCTAAACCTCAAACTGGGCAGATCCCGTCTGAGCTATCCTAATTACTGCAAGAAGTAGTTAAAATCCTAGCGAATATTACTTAAGATTCGATTAAAACATTGCAAAATATAGAAGCCTTATCGATTTCCTGATATATGCGATGGTAATATGCTGAATTCTGCTTGCTAACCTATGTCGAGAATAAGATAAAAATAGCACTTCAATTCAGATACAGACGCTTAATACGACCACCAGGAGAAGTACAATGCTAAGTCTACTCAAATGTAAATGTCTATTCGGATTTCTATGGACCAGTGCAATTGCAGCTGGTCTGCTAACCATCATTTTCTTCTCTTTCGTCGATCCATTTGCTATCGCTACGCTATTGAACCTTGAAATTGATACTACCTTGTTCAGTATCAAAGTTTATACATCAATCTTCATCTTTTTCTGGTTTACTCTGAACACCTCCACTTACCTGGCTTACTATTTTGGTCAACTGGTAAAGAAGATGGAGCAAGAAGAACAAATACGGCAAAATAAACAAATCGAGTCGACTAGTGACACGCATCCGGAATTAAACTAAGGGCCTATTGAATCTATACTATTTTATAAATTTCAACGAGATAGACATATGCATCCCCTTCTCCAAACAGTTAAATCAAGGCGTGGGGGCTAAGCTTGGGTAATGGCCCTATTCGAACCTCATTCCGGCATGTTTGGCGGGTCTAGATCTTCCAGTGGTCGTTCCTCTCGCAGACTGGTTTGCCACTCCCTCAGCATCTCAACATGCCAGCCCTCCTCCTCCGCCATCTCTTTAGCAATCTTCACCACCTCTTCATTTGCCGTGTTTTCAGCAACTTGCACATAGAAATCCCGACCACGAATCTCATTGAACAGCGCTATCTCCATCGCCTGAGTGATCGTCATCAAATAACTCGCCTCTTCCATACAGGATGATTCGGGAGATGAAGGACACTTCCATTTGAAATCCCAAGGGGTGAGTTTTGGCAGACTCATTCCCTCGGTACGTTGTTGAACCTCTTTGGCATGCTGTCTGCTATATCCCGCCAGTTTCCGAAAAAGCTCTGCCACCTGGATGTTATTGTGGATCTCCATGCTATCTGCAAGCTCATCATATTGATCGCCAGAGGCCTCCTCCAGCTCTAACGCGTGGACAAGAAACTCAGCCACCGTATCGATCACAACAGCCGGGTCATTACTCATAGATCAAACTCCTGTTCAAGGAGACTCAGTTCTGTTTCCTTCTGATTATCGGGTTGCCAGACAGGGTACTGACTGGCATAAATCACACCCGTCGCCATACCATCATCCGCCTGGATGATCTGAGCCGCTTTAATTCTGTCTTCTGTCGGAACATCATTGATAAACGGATGCACTTCCTCTTTCCAACTACGTTGATCCGGCCTGAAGGTGACACAACCACTCAACACCTGCACAAAGGCAAAACCGGGGTACTCAATTGCCTCGACCAGGAGACGGGGCATTTCTGATGGCTCTCCCGAGTAACCGCGTGCGATAAATCCAGCACCTGCCGCTAAGGCAATCGCCGCTGGGTTAAAGCAAGGAATCCCCGTACCATGAGGTGTCATTTTACTGTTGCTCCAGGTGGGCCTCGTCGTGGGAGATGCTTGCCCCTTGGTCATGCCATAAACTTCGTTATCCATGACGATGTAGGTTATGTCCATATTACGCCGACAAGCATGTAGAAAATGGTTGCCTCCAATAGAAAAACCATCCCCATCACCCCCGGCAACAACCACCGTCAGGTCTGGTCGAGCCGCCTTCAATCCTGAGGCTGCTGCGAGCGCTCGACCATGGATACCATGGAAGCCATAACTATCGATATAGGCAGGCAGGCGGGATGAACAACCAATACCTGACACCACAGCAACTTTCTCCTTCACCAGGCCAAGATGTGCCATCGCCTTGGTCAAGGCGGACAGTACTGCAAAATGACCGCAACCTGGGCACCAAACCGGTTTAATATCCGATTTGTAATCTTTAGCCTTGAGTGCTGGAACCGGCATCTTCGTCCTCCTAATCCCATGTATAGTGTAAAAGCTACCGAGACGCTAGTTTATGTGCTCTCAGAAATAACATATCTTTTCTCAAAATAATGCCACAAAGCATGCCAATAAAAAGCTTAATAACCTGTAATTACAATAAGTTATAAATCTTGCAATCTTGGTGTCTTAGTGAGATTTTTTCTCTCTTTACCGGCATTGGTTTAGCTTACGGCAGTTTGAAAAAACAAAATAAGTTCATTTCTCCTAATAGAATCGGTTTAAACCATGCCTATCGTCCTATTCGAAATATCACAATCACTCATCGAGCGCTCGTAAAATTCGTCCCGGCCGCAACGGCAATGGCCCCGGTTGCGCTAACGATGATGCCGTCATTGGTAGAACATCCTGAGCACGTAGGTATTGAAACAGTTGTCCACCATGATTCTGCTCAACCACGAGGATCTTTTTCATACCCTCTAAGGCCTGACTCAGGGCGTGTCGTTGCAATGGCGCTAGAAGACGGATAGCAATTGTCCTGATCTCGCTGCCCTGTTGCCGGAACTGCCGAGCTACTTCTTTCACCACACCGGCACTCGATCCCCAAGTGATGATGCATTGTGCTCCCTCCCCCTCTATTTCGGCCCAATCATCACCGTAATCAAAATCCTCCAACTTGCGCAACCGCTTGTTCAGCTGCTCTCTGTGGTCAACCGCCATACTGGATGGGGTGCCGCGGGCGTTATGCTCCAGGCCGTCAGCGGTGTACATTCCACCGGGGGTACAGGGCAGTGTCATAGCGGAGATATTGTCAGGCGTCATCTGATATCGCCGATAATCGCCATCAGGGGATTCTTCGATAGTGCGTCGCCAGGGTAGATCCGATGGAGACGGTGTCTCTATAATTGCCCATGACTGCCCCAGGGATTGATCTGAGAGCACAAGCGAAATGGTTTGGAGATGCTCCGCTAACTGAACTGCCCACTGGGTAGTAAAGACACAGTCACGAATTGAGAGGGGTGCAAATACTAAATGCGGCGCATCACCATGCAGACCATATAGGGCAATATTGAGATCAGACTGTTCTGATTTTGTAGGGATGCCTGTTGAAGGCCCGCCACGCATCACATTGACCACTGTTACCGGTGTCTCACTGACCAGAGCCAACCCCAACCCTTCCACCATCAGACTCAAACCAGGTCCAGAAGTTGCCGTAAGGGAAGGTATGCCACCAAAAGAGGCCCCGATGATCATATTGATCGAGGCTAGCTCATCCTCTGCCTGTAGCAATGAACCACCCAGCTTTTCCAAACGTGGCGCCAACCACTCGAGAATCTCGCTGGCCGGCGTAATCGGGTAGGCAGCGACAAACCGCACTCCGCCACGCAAGGCCCCAACACCACAGGCTTGGTTACCTGTGATGCTCCAGACATTATCCTGTTTACCGGGTAATGGCAAGGTTTTGCCCGGACGTTGATCGTGGTTATATCCAAGACTCAGCGCACGTAACGCGGTCTCAACCACCTGTTCGCCCTTTCTGGCCAACACCCGTCTGACACCCACTTCCATGGCACCCAGCTCCAGCCCACACACCACTGCGGCCGCCCCCAATGCAACCATATTCAGACGCCCTTCGGGAAGACCAGAGGCAAAAACCTTGAACGGCACCTCTCTGATTTCAGCACCATTGCCGCGGATTCACCACCACGGATCTGCGGACCCGCTGAGCGGGTCATTAACCCCTGGAATCCACAATGAGCAGCGGCCTCCAACAAGATACGTCCGGTGGTTACAGCTCCGCTGCCGCCCGATCCTGTCACAGCAACTGAAAAACTGCTGGACGAATCGACTGACTGGTTTTTATTCATTAATAATCAACACTTCAATACGCCGATTACTTTTTCGCCCCTGTTCTGTTTCATTATTGGCCACAGGACGGGACTCACCATAACCGATAGCGGTTAAACGTGTCTTTTCAACACCACCAACCTTCTCCAGGAAAGAGGCCACGGTTTCGGCTCGTTGCTGAGAAAGCAGCTGATTAACCTCTGCGCCACCCACTGAATCGGTATGCCCGGAGACAACCACATTTGGATCGGGAAAGGACTTAACTGCTGTGACTATCTTGTCGAGTAAGGTGAAATTCTCGGATTGGATCTCACTGCCACCACTGGCAAAATTGAAGGCACGTAATTCAAGCAGTACATTATGACCCTGCCTATAAACGTTTGCCTCATCCGCCAAAAAGAGATCCTGGATCTTGTCGAAGCGATCTTGTGCTTCACGATTCTCTCGTTCTACTGCGTCCAGTCGACTCTGTAAGTCTATTCGCGTTGCCAGTTCAGCCTGTTGCATATCAGCAGTATTCACAAGCTTGTCTCTCAATATGGTGACCACCTCATGATTGGAACGATCAAACGGCAGCTCTTCACCTGTCGGCTCATTGATCAGACTGATCTGCTTCTGATACCAGAGAATAATATCTTCCATGGAATAATCCCGTCGCTCAAAATCCTTGATCATTTCGGTTATCTCGACACTTCGACGCGCCAATCCACTTGCACGCAGGGCATGATTCTTTGCCTTCGTACGTTGGGTTCTGTTGGTTTCCAAAACCGCAACGGAAAGCGCTAGTTCCTCGAGAGCAAGCTTGAGCGTCTTCGGTGCAAAATCATCGGCCTCACGCTCTGTTGCCTGGGCGATATCGTGTCGGGCATTTTCGGTTGCGTCCTGCTTTAAGGCTTCCAACTCAATCTCGGAATAACCGGACAACATCTCAGGCCGCCACTTCTTGGCTGATTCGATATCGTTTTTCTCAATTCGTTTGCTCGCTTTACGCAATTTGTCGTCCAGCAGATCGAAACGATCTTTGAACATGGTGTCGGCTCCTGCAGCAATTGCCAACTGCCGGGCCTCAAGAACCTCCCGCATCAGTTGCTTGCTAAGGGTGGCATCGGACTCTGCCTTATCGAGAACCTGCTTACCTTCGGCGACCTTTATTGAAACCTGTTCATCACGCCTTGTCTGTGCAAGTGTGATCGCTTCAGCAAGCTTGGCTTGAGCAGAGGCAAAGCCATGGGGAGCAAGATTGAAAAGACCATTGACCTCATCCTCGGCCAGACGGGATTTCAATAATGAAATCTCGTCATACTCTTCGATAACTTGATACTCAGAGAGGGTTGGCGCAGTCGTACAGCCGGAGTAAAACAGGCTCATGAAGACGAGACAAAGCAATCTCAGCCTATTCGTCATTGGTTAATTCTCCTCAGAATATGCGCTTCAAATGAGGCACGGCCGGGTTACAAACCCTGCAATACCAACGAAGGCTTACCAGGGAATCATATCATTGCTAACGAATAGCGGCGATGGTAGAGACAGAATCGACATCACAATTATGCTGTGTATGGTAAATGTCATCATCATGTCCAGACTTTTGCCAGCCACAAACGCATACGAAGTAAGATCTGAGGTGTATATCCAACCGATACAAATCTGATCTCACCATCGCTACCAATAATATAACTGGTGGGCAAACCTCTGACATGCCATGCCATTGACAGATCACCCGTGGGATCGTTAATCACAGGAAACTGGAGTTGGTTTTGTTTGAGATAGTTGGAAATATCACGCTTACTCCCAGACTGCATCGCAACAGTAACCACGGGATAATCCTTTGACACAGCCTGAATCGTATCTGACTCAAGTCTACAAACAGGGCACCAACTCGCCCAAAAATGGACCAACAGCGGCCACTCGGCCTGTCTTTCCAAATCAAACAGTTCACCTTGTAGCGTCTCTGCGATAAGCGTTGGTGCAGCACCCTCTACCAAGCCCCGGGTCTGCCAAAGATGGATCAAGAAAACCACTATCAACAAGCCTAAACCCTGCAGAGTCCAGCCTAGTACCCGTCTACCCGACCTAGCTCCGTTTTTTTCTTCTACTGGCATTTTCCTTCCTTGTCAGATAGCCACTTCAACAAGATTCATACATCGATTCGAATTTTTCTTGACTGACCGCGTAGCCGTCCAACCCCTCTTTATCGTTATAGACAAGGTAGTCACCCGGCATGTAATGGGTTTCCCCCTCCAAGGTCTGGATTGCACCTGCTTTATCGGCAACTTCCGCCCATACCTCGGCAGTCTTGATATAGAGACCTGCACTCACTTCTGTATAGGTTTTCACGAATGTCTCTGCATCCACCGTGTAGACGTCACCCTCATTATTGATTAGCCAATCACCCCGTTTACAAGTTTGTAGACCACCCCATTTACGATAGGTAAACCCTTCTGTTTCGAGATCGAGCTTGATGGCGGAGACAGATGAGGCAGCCCTCTTTTTGTATCGCTTTCTTTGGTCCATGGATTTTATCACCAAGTCAGTTATGGATGATCAGGAAGGACTCAATGTTACAGAAATTTCCTCCTATTCTGATTGAGAATATCACTTCATTTCCCATATTTCGAGGCTTTAATCAGTATTACCATCAGCACATCAACATACTAATCACCCACTACCAATCATTACTTTACTTATTGATTTATATAATTTTTATCCTTATTGGTCATAAATCGTTTGATCAATTGCATGATCTCCTGTGCGCCGAGTGGATGGGCATGATGTCCACGAGGGCCTGACCAATGATTGACCGCATCTGCAACTCATTGCACGTTTCATTTTATGAACAGTGACTGGAAAAAGGTAGGCGGTCTACCGGGAAGCATCCATCTATATGCCAGGGACAACCAATCAGGTACCTACCAAGTTTTCAACTCTCTGGTCTTAGGCAAGAAGACTGGCTTATCAAACAAGGCCAAACGCTTTACCGACAATACAGAACTCTCGAGAGAAGTATCCAATGGCCCTCTAGGCATCGGTTTTGTCAGTATACCCAATATTCTTGATTCAAAGGCTCTCGCAATCTCCGATGGAGAGGCTCCCGCTGTCGCACCAAACAGATATTCACCAGCACAGATGAACCAGGTAAACATTACCCTCAAGCGATGAGGGAACTTGTTGTTGGCGCTAGGCGACTCTCCGTTAATATGCGATTTGATGAAAGCACTGCTTTTCTTGATAGCAAGGCAAAACGCGACGCAGATCGTATCTATAACTTCCTTAGCAAAAAGGACAACAGGTTGCAAAGTACCTCTCAAAAAAGGTGTCTGCATAGCCACCAGTCGTGGCCATGGAGGTACAGCTCCTGTGGCATCCAATGAAACAACACTTGGTCAGCAGAAAAACCGCCGGGTTGAGCTGTAGATAAAGTAGACTAATAGGGTTGTTCAGGGTATTGCATTCAATCGCCAATCGTAGTCAAGAATTTCAATGCCAATTTTACCTGCACGAAGGCGTTGTATGTCTGCATCGGTTAATCCAAGCTGGGTGGCGAAATCGGCAAAAAACTCTTTTAATGAATGGAATCCCTGCCAGCCCCGTTCAAAATCCTCACGATACCACTTAAATAGTGAAGAGACCTCAAGTTGGTTGTCGATATAGCGATTACGCGTCCGGTCTGAAAGAAAACGTTCTGTCTGCTCTTGCAATTGCTGCTCAAGCTGTTCTCCGCTGTACGGCTCTGTACGCAAAGCCGGGCAGCCAATGCTGGCACAATTTACTGCAAAATGTATGCGTGGATCATTATATCGACCTGCCTCTCGAATCATACCGTGCTCTATATCATCCAAGGAACGGATTTTCCCCAAAAGAGGGATAAATGTTTTTTTCCAGGGTGATCTAAAGAAACTTCCCAGCTCCTTAATTGATTGTATCTTCGGATAGCCTGTCAAAACCAGCTCTACTGTCCAGGCATTGTAAGCATTGATTAAAAATGCCAATTGATCGGGCTTTGACCAAAGCTCAAACTCAGAATAATTTACGTGTTCCAATGACTGTAAGTATTTTTTCAAGTGACTTCGATCATCATTCATGGCTTGATAATCTACTGCTGTAGTGAGCCCATCTCTTTGAGATACTACATGCTGGTGTAGTAACTGATCCCAATCACTATGATCAAAAGCTGCTGCATTTACAGTTAGTGACAACCACCACCCTGTTAAAATCAATAGAGAAGCCTTTATCATCATCTTTACTCCGAAATAATACGTATATAGTGCAAAATATCAGTTAATCATTTTCTTTCATATACTCTCATTTGGTAACTCAGCTTAAACAGAAAGTTCGAAAAAACTGACAAACATAAAAAAGGCGGCTAAAAAAAGCCGCCTCAATCTCAACAATTTGCTTACTGCAGTCGTGTGATAGTGACACGAGCCACTGGATTATCAAATCGGTGTTCCTCACCTAAGGCCGAATTGTTCAACCCGTCGTCATGAGTCACAACACCGGGATGCCCTCCCACGCTATCACGGTCATCACGCGTTGCATTGAAGCCTTCACCACCTGCGGCGGGACCAAGTATTGTCGAGGCCAGCTCGGAATTTGCCTCAGCACCTGCATCATAGGCCATCAGTACCATGGTTCGAGTCTCATCCAAACTCATATCGCTCAGCAATTTACTATCTACACCTGTATAGGCATCATTGGTATTAACCAGCATAGTAGCGAGTGAGAGTGCGAGGTCACCCACCCCATCCGCTTCGATCGTAACGCTTTCACTCGCTCCCGGAGTGATAATCCCACCTCCACTCATGGTGGTCCCATTCTCACCGGCGGCCTCAGCCAGAACTTCTGTATTGTCGCCACTCTCAGCCAGTTGCTCCAGACCGTTGCTGGCACTTGTACCGACTGTCCACATTTTGTAGCCACCACCGTGCAACACAACAGCCATCGGAGACATCGGCTGGGCCGCGGTCAGGTTGGTTAGCTCGACCTCATACATGACTCTAGTAACCACACTATCATCATCATCGTTGTCATTTGGACAACCAGTGAGGAACAAGGGGCTGGCTACCATCACGGTAAGGGCAGCTATTTTCAGCATTTCCATAGCAGACCTCCTATTGAACGACAATGGTCAAGCTGGCAACCGGGTTCAACCAGCGGTGGACACTGCTATTGAGATCGCTGGTACCGCCGGTTTCGTCGCTATCACCCAATACACCACGGTGGATATGCACCAAGGTATTGGCCTCGCTACTGGTCACCCCGGTACCACCTGTACCGTTAGCGCCACCTGGATCGGCCGGTATACCGGGAGCACCTGGCGCACCACCACCATTGACGATCTCGTCATTGGACTCTGTGCCGGCATCATAACCATTCAGTCGATAGCTATAGGTCCCAGCTGCTGTCGGGATTGTGATGGAATCAGCACCGACAAAGCCATCATTGCTTGGCAGCAGCATGGCAGTAATGGAGAGATGGTCGTTACCGGAAGCAGTTGCTAGATCGAAGGAAGTAGAAGCACCTGGAGCAAGGAGTCCACCAACAGGGTTTTCAACCGTATCGGCACTCACTGCCGCCATATCAGCTGATAATCCTGATATATCACCCCCTTCGGCCATAGCCTGCAGACTGGTGCTCGCAGACTCACCTGAACGGAACAGGTGGTTATCTCCAGCGTGGGCTGCCACCAACAGTGGTGTAAAGTAGGTGCCATGAGTCAGATTGGTTATGGAAATCGTCAGATCCTGTGCCATTACAGGTGTACTCAGCAATGCTCCGGCCATTGCCAGTCCTGGTATCATTTTAACCATTATCGTCTCCTTCATTTGGTGTCACTAATCAATTCATGGAAAGCAGAGCAGGATTAATGATGAAGGCGTAATTTCACGAGTGTGTCCCGTGAATCTAACGAAATAGTCACGAGATCGAAAACCCATTGGGAAGAGCTGTTAACCCGGATACAGGTTCAACTAAAAGAGCGGTGTATTAACTGCAGACAATTGTCGGCATAGTCATCAACCGATTGTGCTGGTTGCTTGTACTTCCACGGCTTCAGATAACGTTCCTGAATCATTGACAGGGCCATTGTTGCTATGAATTCAGGAGGGTAGCCGTTACTCGTTTGTTTCTGCAGTTCCCTGATGAGCTGTTCAAGTTCTGTGGCTTGCGCGCGTTCGAGACTTTTCGAGTCATTTTGATGAGCCTGCGGCAGACTACGCGTCTCAAAATAGAGAAAGTAGAACCAGGGCTGAAGCAGCAGTGAAGCAAACAGATAACCCTTGACCAGGCACTCCAACGCTTTACCAGGATCTGTCTCTTCCCTGGCATTCCTGACAATATCATCACAGCCGAGTGTCACTGCATCTTTGACGATAACTGCAATATTTTCCTTATTAGTGATGGTTAGGTAGACCCCCCCCATGCTCAAACCGGTCTCTGACAGGAGATCCCGCAATGACATCGCCTGAAAACCGATTTTAGGGACTAGCTTGAACGTTGCACGAAAGATCTTCTTCAGATTCCTAACCGCAAACTTCTCTCTACGTATACCGATCAGTTCCTTATTGCGGCTAAAAAGCACTGCATAGAGCGCATCTTCGCTATAGGGAAAGTGATTCTTGAATTCCGCGAACGTTAGTCCATTGCTTGAATTGGACTCTTTTATCATTGGGTTGGCGTTCAATGACTCTCACTCGTTAGCATCTAATAAAACGTCGATCCCTGAAGGGCAATATCAAATAGTGCTTGACAGGTTATTGTAGCACAACTAATTTATAATAAAAACGAACGCTCGCTCTTTTTAAGGTCTCATTACAGAGAAATAACACAATCCTGAGCCCTATTTTCAGGCCGGAGAGGACAGAAACATGATGACATTGATAGTGATCGCTATCGCTGTAGTTGTACTGATGACTTTAGCCTATCGTGGTTCCGGCGCTAACTCATTGAGTATCTCTTTGGCCATACTGGCACTGATTTCAGCGCTATTGTCAGGAAACGTGCTAATAACTTGGATTTTTACTGCCCTGTTTGCAATCAGCTTGTTGATCTCAATGCCATCCGCTCGCCGTCATCTGTTTGCAAAACCGGCATTAACCGTCATGCGGAAGGTCATGCCACCTCTCTCCGATACCGAGAAAGAGGCGATCGATGCCGGTAATGTATGGTGGGATGGTGAACTCTTCAGTGGAAAACCGGATTGGCAGCGTCTGATTTCCGGTTCCAAACCTGGGCTGAGTGATGAAGAACAGGCCTTTATCGACGGTCCTGTTTCCGAGCTTTGCCGGTTGACCGACAAATGGAAGATCAACCATCATTGGAACAAAATCCCTGACCCGATCATCAACTTTGTCTGCCGTAACGGTTTTCTCGGTATGATCATTCCGAAAAAGTATGGCGGACTGGAGTTTTCCCCTGTCGCACAATCCGAGGTGTTACTCCACCTGAGTAATACCGGCGGCGGTGTCAGCTATCTGGTTGGCGTGCCAAACTCGCTCGGACCCGGTGAACTACTGATCAAATACGGGACAGATGAGCAGAAGAACTACTACCTACCCCGTCTGGCCAATGGCCAAGAGATCCCCTGCTTCGCCCTGACAGGCCCTACTGCAGGTTCTGACGCCACCTCGATACCGGATACCGCTATTGTTTGCGAGGGTGAGTGGCAAGACGAAAAAGTGATCGGCATGCGGCTCAATTTCTCAAAGCGCTACATCACACTTGCACCGATCGCAACACTGGTCGGTCTTGCATTCAGACTCAAGGACCCGGATGGCCTGATCGGGGACATACAAGATTACGGCATTACCTGTGCACTGCTCCCGAGAGAGACCAAAGGCATGCAGATTGGGCGACGACATCTTCCTATTGGCGATTCATTTCTCAATGGCCCGATAGTGGGTGTGGATGTTTTTGTACCGTTAAGTTTCATCATTGGTGGCGTTGAGATGGCAGGTAAAGGATGGCGCATGTTGGTCAACTGCCTCTCTGTAGGCCGCGCCGTTACCCTGCCGACGACAGCCGTAGCTGTCGGAAAGCGAGCACTGCTCGGTACAAGTGCCTATGCCCATCTACGAAAACAGTTTGGCGTTTCCATTGATCGGTTCGAGGGTATTCAAAAACCGTTGGCGAGAATCGCAGGTCTCACCTATATCATCAACGCCTCGCGTCTGCAGACCATTCAGTCAATTGTGGACGGTAATAAACCCAGCGTACCTTCAGCAATTTTAAAATACCACACCACTGAAATGGCACGTCAGTGCCTACTCGATGCAATGGATATCCATGCGGGTAAAGCAGTCATCAAAGGTCCGAATAACTATATCGCGGATATGTATGAGTCAATTCCGGTCGCAATCACTGTAGAGGGCGCGAATATTCTGACCCGCAATTTGATGATCTTCGGTCAGGGTGCAATTCGTTCGCATCCCTATGTCCTGCAAGAGATGACATTGTTACAGAAAGGGGATGGGGACGATGTAGTTGCCGAATTTGATCACACATTGGCTGCCCATGTCGGTTACACGATCAGTAATTTCGCCCGTTCTGTAATCATGGGCATTGGCCTGTCCCGCGAAGCCGCAGTGACGGATAACAGCCATCTGCTGCCCTATTATCGTCATTTCAATAGACTCAGCAGTCTATTCGCGTTGACCGCCGATGTAGCCATGCTCAACCTGAATGCTAAGCTGAAATTCATGGAGATGCTTTCAGCACGCCTAGGTGATCTGCTAAGTATGCTCTATCTCGGAAGTATGGTGATCAAGCAGCATGAGGAGAGCGATAACACGGATGAAGAGTGGCCGGTTGTAAAATGGGCACTCGACTATCTGCTCTACCAATACCAGATCGCTTTTGATGAACTGCTGGCAAACTGGCCGAACAGACTGGTCGCTGCGGTGTTGAAACGAATAGGCTTTCCGATCGGTGGCCGGTTTGCCGCACCGAAAGATAAGTTGGAAAAAGAGATTGTCCGGCTGTTTGCAGATGATAGTGACACAAGGCGCGCATTGACTGGAGGTCTTTTCATGGAGGTTACAGCAAACAATCCGTTGGCCGAAGTCAACCAGGTCTTTCTCGAGAGCCTTACACTGAGACCGCTGATGAAGAGAATCGCGACTGCCGTACGATCAGGCAAGTTGGTGAAATCTCAAGGTGCCGCCCTCGTTGATTCAGCACTTGAATCAAACCTGATAACAGCACAGGAGGCAGATCAGTTGAGGCAGTTCGACCGACACTTGATGTCAGTCATCGCTGTCGATGATTTTGATGAATCGGAACTGATCCGTACAACGTACGACAATAAAGATGACTTACAGCTGATCACAGGCTGAGAGGATGTACCAATGAATGCTACTGAACCCATGAGTACCCTTGATGAAAGCAGGTCGAATATCGATAGTCTGATCATCAACCGTGTAGCTGTTCTGGGAGCTGGCGTGATGGGTGCTCAGATCGCCGCTCATTTTGCCAATGTCGGCATCCCCTCACTGCTGTTTGACCTGCCCAAAGAGGGTAAGGACCCCAGCTCAATTGCAAGGCAGGCTATCAAGGCGCTTAAAAAACAGAAGCCCGAACCACTCGCCGATCCGCGCTTCTCCAGCAGAATCTCTGCCTGTAACTACAACGATGATCTCGAACTGCTCACCGATTGTGACCTGGTGATTGAGGCGATAGCTGAAAGACTCGAATGGAAAATTGATCTTTACCAAAAAATCACCCCCTATCTTAGCGCTGATGCGATTCTGGCCAGCAACACCTCCGGCATCTCAATCACACACTTGGCAGAAGGTGTCGCAGAGCGTATTCGCACCCGTTTTCTTGGCATCCATTTCTTCAATCCACCAAGATACATGCCACTGGTTGAGTTGATTCCACAACCGGAAACATCGCCTGAAGTACTCGACAGCATAGAGGGCTTTTGTGTCAGCACACTGGGTAAAGGAGTGGTTAGAGCAAGGGATACTGCAAATTTTATTGCCAATCGACTTGGGCTCTTCTCAATGATGTCGACTTTTTACCACGCCGACCGACTCGGGTTGAATTTCGAAACAGTCGATGAGCTGACCGGCAAATCCCTGGGGCGCCCAAAAAGCGCAACCCTGCGTACCGCCGATCTGGTCGGACTCGACACACTGCGTCATGTCATGCTGAATGCCTCGACCAATCTCGCGGACGACCCCTGGGTTTCGATCTATAAGATACCAGGCTGGCTTGAGTCATTAGTGGAAAATGGCGCACTCGGAGCGAAGACAAAGGCAGGTGTCTATAAGAAGCAGGATGGTGACATTCTGGTCTATGAGGCCAGCAATAACAGTTACAGAAAACGCAAAGTAAAAATCCCAGGAAAGGTCGAAAAAGTACTGAAGGATTATAAAAACCCGCATCGTATCGAAAACCTTCAGGCAATCAAAGATCCTCATGCCGAGTTTCTATGGGCCATTCAGCGGGATGTTTTTCACTATGCCGCCTATCTGCTGGACACGATTGCCGACAACGCACGGGATGTCGATCTGGCAATACGCTGGGGATTTGGTTGGAAACAGGGTCCGTTTGAAATCTGGCAGCAAGCCGGTTGGACCCGTATCACTGAACTGATCCAGGCTGATATTGATGCCGGAAAAACAATCTGTAATGAACCTCTACCGGCCTGGGTCAGCAGCCTGGATGCGATCCATACACCTCAGGGATCCTGGTCGCCCTCCTCCAACAGCTATCAACCCAGATCCACACTCCCGACCTACCGGCGTCAACGTTGGCCGGAACTGCTGGTCGGTGAGCAGGCAGCTGAGCAGGAGATCCTGTTTGAGAATGATGGTGCACGCTTCTGGTTAACCGATGGTAATATCGGTGTGCTGACCTTCAAGACCAAGATGCATACCATCGACGGAAATGTGCTGGACAGTCTCAACCAGGCTGCCGAAATGGCGGAACAACAGCTGTCGGGGATGGTGATCTGGCATCCGGATGAGCCCTTCAGTGCAGGGGCCAATCTGAAATCATTCGTACCCGTAGCCATGAAGAGTATGTTACCCGGCAACAATGCACTGGATAATCTGCTCAAGCGTTTTCAGCTCAGCTGTATCCGGATGCGTAAATCCAACATTCCCGTCGTGGCCGCTGTTCAAGGCATGGCCATCGGTGGCGGTTGCGAACTGATGATGCAGTGTGATCGGGTGGTGGCCGCACTTGAAAGTTACATTGGCCTTGTTGAGGTGGGTGTTGGTCTGATCCCTGCCGGCAGCGGCTGTATGGAGCTGGCGCGGCGGGCCGGTATCAAAGCGGCAGATGGCGATCTTTTCGAACACCTGAAAGGCATCTTCGAAACAGTTGCCATGGGTAAAGTGGCCACCAGTGCCGAACAGGCAAAGACGTTCGGGTTTCTTCGCGAAGCCGATATGGTGGTCATCAACCGTCATGAAGTCCTGCATGCCGCTATTGCCCAGGTGCGTGCACTCAGTGCCGCCAACTACAGACCGCCTGCCGAGCAACCGATTCGTGCTGGTGGACGCGAAGCCATCGCCAACCTGAAAGCCGCGATGACCAACATGCATGCCGGGGGATTTATATCCGACTACGACCTCAAAATCGGCAATCTTGTTGCTGATGCACTCTGTGGCGGCCCAGTCGATGGCGGTACCGAACTGCCTGAGTCCTGGTATTTGCGGTTTGAACGAGAAGGTTTTCGCTCGCTGTTGAAGAGCACTAAAACCCATGCACGCATCAAGCATATGCTGGACACCGCCAAGCCGTTGCGAAACTGATCGAGGAGAGTGAGATGAGTGAACAGGCCTATATTGTCGCAGCAAGGCGCACACCCGTTGGCAAGGCACCTCGTGGCGTATTCCGCCAGACCCGTCCAGACGATCTGCTATCCCATGTTTTGCAAGGTGTTGTCAGTGACAGTGGTGGTCTGAAGGGTGAACAGATAGACGATGTCATCGTCGGCTGCGCCATGCCGGAAGCGGAACAGGGACTCAATGTTGCCCGCATAGCCAGCCTGTTGGCTGGTATTCCAGACAGTGTCCCCGGTGTTACAGTCAACCGCTTCTGCTCATCCGGCCTGCAGAGTATCGCCATGGCAGCTGATCGTATTCGTCTCGGTGAGGCGGATATCATCATTGCCGGTGGTGTGGAGAGTATGAGCATGGTGCCGATGATGGGCAACAAGGTCTCAATCAATCCTGCGGTGTTTGAAGATGAGCATATCGCCATTGCCTATGGGATGGGGATCACCGCCGAAAATGTAGCGAGTCGCTGGGAAGTCAGCCGGGAAGATCAGGATGCCTTTGCCCTGCAAAGTCACCAACGGGCCTTGACCGCTACGGCCGCCGGGCACTTCAATCAGGAGACACTTCCCTATCCGGTACGACAACACCTGCCTGAGAGTGATGGCACGATACGTCTGGTTGAGCGTTTGGTGGAATCTGACGAAGGACCCAGGGCGGATTCAACCCCTGAAGGGTTGGCAAGACTGCGACCTGTTTTCTCCGCCAAAGGCAGCGTCACTGCAGGCAACAGCTCGCAGATGAGTGATGGGGCTGGCGCAGTGTTGTTGATGAGCGAGCGTAAGATGAAGGCACTCAAGCTGGAACCACTGGCACGTTTCGTCGGCTTCAGCGTGGCCGGCGTGCCTCCTGAAATCATGGGCATCGGACCGAAAGAGGCGATCCCGCGACTGGAAAAACAGACCGGTATCGCACTTCATCAAGTCGATTGGATCGAGCTGAACGAGGCATTTGCGGCACAGGCCCTGGCGGTGATGCGGGAGTTGAGTATGGATCCGGAAAAGGTCAACCCCCTCGGTGGGGCCATTGCCCTTGGACACCCGCTGGGTGCAACGGGTGCAATCCGCTCAGCAACCCTGATACACGGTCTACAACGAACCGGACAACGCTATGGCATGGTCACCATGTGCATTGGGACAGGTATGGGTGCTGCAGGACTTTTCGAACGCTGCTGATCTCAGGAGAGGAGAACCACTTGGCGAATGGACACGGCAAACACACCTGAAGAGCGCGTCGTAGCACTTTGGAGGCGTTTCGGTAACAGTGCCTTTGGCAGGCGTCTCTACAGCTTCCTGTTCAGTCGCATGGTCCCCTACACGGGCACCATCCGTCCGATGATCGAAGAGATAACGCCGGGACGGGCATCGGTCACCATCGAAGACCGAAAGATCCTGCGTAACCATCTCCACTCGATCCATGCCATTGCACTTGCTAATCTGGGTGAACTGGCTAGCGGTCTGGCTGTTATCGCGGCGCTACCCAGAGCGACCAAAGGCATCGTCACCCGCCTTGAAATCGATTACACAAAGAAGGCCCGGGGTAAACTCACCGCTATCGGAGAAGCGCAGGTGCCGGACAGAATCAACGACACAATCACCCTGCAGGCCCGTGCAACCATCTGGGATAGTGTTGGTGACAGTGTAGCAACCGTCACAGCTCAATGGCTGTTGAGTCCCCGGGACTAATCAATATGCATGATGAGCCAGTCCTTGAGACACCCTTCACTGTCCATACCGGCATTCGAGTTCCGATCATTTGCGGAGCTATGTACCCCTGCTCCAATCCTGAACTTGTCGCCGCTGCATCCAGTGCCGGTGGGCTGGGTATCATCCAGCCGGTATCCATGACCTTTGTTCATGGACACGATTTTCGAGAAGGGATCAAACTGATTAGAAGCATCACAGACAAACCTATCGGCATGAATGCCCTGATCGAAAAATCATCCAGGAAATATCATGAGAGAATGGTTGAATGGGTCGATATTGCACTGGATGAAGGGGTACGCTTTTTTATTACATCCCTGGGCAATCCACGCTGGGTCGTCGACCGGGTAAAGGCGTATGACGGTATCGTTTACCACGATGTCACTGAACGGAAGTGGGCATTGAAGGGACTGGACGGGGGTGTTGACGGACTGATCGCAGTCAACAACAGAGCCGGCGGGCATGCCGGAGCCCGATCACAATTGGAATTGCTGGATGAATTGGGTGACCTGAATGTGCCTCTCATTTGCGCAGGCGGCATAGGATCGGAACAACAATTCAGTAAAGCGATCAAGCAAGGTTATGCAGGCTGTCAACTCGGCACACGATTCATCGCCACAACTGAGTGTCATGCAGCGACGCCCTACAAGCAGGCTGTTGTCAATGCCAACGAGGACGATATCGTACTTAGCGATCGTATTACCGGCGTACCTGTCTCAATAATAAAAACACCCTACATTGATAAAGTCGGGATTAAAGCCGGCACATTTGCCCGTTGGATGCTGAAAGGTAATAAAACCAAACATTGGATGCGCATGTTCTATATGTTTCGTTCAGTCTTTCAACTGAGAAAATCATCACTGGATGAGAAAGGTGAAATGGAATTCTGGCAAGCAGGGAAAAGTGTATCCGGCATTCACAGGGTGGAACCGGTCGCCACTGTTATTGGAAAATATGAAGCGGCATTAGGTCCAGAAAATTTTTAACCTGGACTTACCAGTGTATCACCTGTGGCATGTTTGCATGAACAGTAAAATCGTACTGTATTAAATAGCCGTTGCGACGGCTTGTCTGTTTTTCCTTCTGATGACGTCCAGCATGTCGACCAAGTGCATGAACCAGGTCAAATAACTATAAATGCAGACTTGACATAAATTATATTTGTTCTATATTAGTTATTAATTATATTACATATTGGTGAGCGTCATAAATGACATGCTACAAATCAGTTGCAGTGAATTGGCTGATTCGAATCCAGATGAAATTGAAGTCATCGTGGAGATGATGATCGAGGCAGAGGCTGAACTCTGCGCCGACATGAGCTGATTCAGACTGAAGTCCAGTGCAAAAAAAGCCCGCCAAACGGAGGGCTTTTTTATTTATTGTCAGCTAGTTACTTAATCGACTGATAATAGTCCATGAGAATCTGCGCAACCTCCGGACGAGAGAACTCTTTCGGTGGGGCGATGCCCTGTCCAAGCATCTCACGTACCTTGGTGCCCGAAAGCAGCACGAAGTCCTCTTTGGTGTGGTCCGGTGCTTCACACATCATAACCACCTCGTTCATCTTCTTGGAGTATGCCGTGTGGTCTGCCTTGAATATCTCAATATCGAGGGCACCGGCAGGTACCTCCTCATCGAAGATGGTCTGCGCATCAAACGCACCGTAATAGTCACCCACACCCGCATGGTCACGTCCAATGATGAAGTGGGTGGCACCCATATTCTGGCGGAAATAGGCATGCAGTACTGCCTCGCGAGGGCCTGCGTAGAGCATGTCGAAACCGTAGCCGGTGACCATTGCACTGTTCGGTGGGAAGTAGAGTTCCACCATCTTTCGGATCGCAGCGTCACGTACTGGAGCCGGAATATCACCTGGCTTCAGTTTACCTAGCAGCATATGGATAACCAGTCCGTCACAACCCAGTCGGTCCATGGCCATGTGACAGAGTTCTTCATGGGCCAGATGCATCGGGTTACGGGTCTGGAAGGCAACAATCTTTTTCCAGCCACGCTCTTTGATCTCATTACGGATCTCCACAGCGGTACGGAATGTGTCTGGGAAGTCAGACTGAAAGTAAGAGAAGTTCAAGACCTGGATCGGACCGGAAATAGCAACACGACCCTGGTTGATGAATGCCTCCACGCCAGGATGTTCCTTATCGTCGGTGCGGTAGACCTTGTCAGTCATCACTGCCATCTGCTGGTCACTGACCGCTTCAATGGATTCGATATCCATGATGGCCAGTACCAGATTGCCCTCAACATTCGGGTCTCTGAGAGCAATACGCCTGGCGTCACCGATGGCATCGGTACTCTCCAAAAGACAGAGCACAGGAACCGGGAAGAAACTGCCATCAGTCAAGGTCATCTTTTCAGCAGCACCCATAGCATCAGCTACCGTCATGAAACCCTTCAGTGGATTGAAGTACCCCGTCCCCATCATTACGGCATTGCCGGCAGCCTGTGAACTGATCACTACTGATGGCAGTGATTCAGCTTCATGGGAGAGTTTATGATGAGTTTCCGGGTCGTAGACAAACAAAGGTTGTAGTTCTGAGGAACCAACTGGGTTGATCATGACGTTTCGTCTCCTTCGTTGATCGCTTTATCAGATTGGCCAGCCCAGTCACCACACTGATCACCAAGCCTGGCTAGAATATTCACTGTGGGTTAGTTAACGAGAAGCTGCTTTTAAAAAAAGTAGTTTCTTTTTATAGGATTAAATAACCAACTGTTTTTATTAGTAATTATTAAGCTAATTCAAATAACATAAAATTAAACAGCCCACACCCTACCACAACAAGGAGTTATCCAACCCCAGTATTTTTTATGTGCTCAGCAAAATATCTGCTCTCACTGAGAATGTGGATTTGAAGGCCTAAGCCAAATATGGCACTTACATATGGTGAAAATAACGAGGGCTGATTCATCATTCCATCATCCATGCCTTTCCGGTAAAGGCCCACTACTGTCTAGCATAAGTGAACACGATTAGCCTTCCGGTGGGGCAAGGCCCCACCCAACACCTAGAAATAGACCGTAGGGTGGGGCCCTGCCCCACCAATCTCTTGATGAACAAGACTATGCTTATTCAAGCTTGGCGGTTAATTTG
>JAHXHU010000254.1 GCA_025656375.1 Candidatus Thiodiazotropha sp. (ex Ustalcina ferruginea)
ACGGCAGGGGCATGAATAGGCTGTCAAAGATCGAGTGTCTTTTATGCCTGGGACGCATAAATGACATCACGAGATCGAAGACTCACTTGTATTTCTGCAAGAAAAAAGAGGGTGACGCCAACATCGAGGAACCGTAGAACCTGTACTACAGATGGAGGGATCGGATAGGTCTTGGCACCGATCATGAGTGCTGAGACGATGATGACCAGTATGACAAAGGTCTCAAAGATTTTATTTTCCCTGAGTTTGATGAATCGGTCTTGCAGGTAGGCTGCTTTCGGTAACATGGTTGGAATTATGGTAGTTGTACTATCTATAAAAGGCAGCAATTATAACTAAGTCAGTGTATGTGGTTTGGATGCTTATAGCCTACTGATACTAAAATGAAGCAAACCCATACCCATGTAGTTTTATGACCAAGAAAGGCAACAGCTGTCAAGCAATCAAGAGCCCGCCTATGAGGTGTTATCTGCCCCAGGTTTTGAAGCGTTTTTTACAGTAGGTCAATAGCTCGGTGTAGTTACGAAAATAGAGTTCGAATCCATCCTCGGCAGGCGCATCGAATTCGCACCAATCGTTATCATAGTCACGACAGATTTGAGGCCGTTCATCATAGATGCCACAGCCACCCCCTGGGAGTAGGTGCTCACAGCTGCCGGTGATCAACAGGAACCAGCCATCCTCATCCTTGTAGATCGCTACCCCGGTGTGGGAGACCTGCCATAACAGGTGGCCGAAGTCCGCTTTGGAACGAGGGGCTTCACCAATCGCCTCGGTTGTATAAGTGCAGCACTTCGAATTAGTGCATTGGTTACACTTATTGTCCATGCTCAAAACTCGTTCAAAAACTATACAGACGTGCTAATTTGGCAAGTCCTTACCCTATTCGCTGCTGCTCTTAGGCGGTTTTGGGCCATGATGGCGGCGGTGCCGGTTCGGATTGTTATCACCCTTCGATCTATGACCCTTATGGTGGTGGCCTTTGCCATGGCTTTTATGGCCATCTTTGCTTCGATGGGGTTGGCGGGAGCCTTTTTCCGGATAGACCCGGCTTTTTGGATTGATCTCTGCCAATAGTTCACTGGTTACTGTCTGTGCGGCAATTGAGTGACCGACATGTTTTTCGATGTCAGGCATGGAGAAAGCATAGGTTTCACAGGCAAAGCTGATCGCTTCGCCACTGGCACCTGCACGGGCAGTTCGACCGACACGATGGACATAATCTTCTGCATCTTCAGGCAGGTCGTAGTTGAAGACATGGGTCACATCGGGGATATGCAGACCACGGGCCGCCAGATCGGTGGCTACCAATACAGGAAGCTCTCCGTTCTGGAAGCCCTTTAACAGGCTTAAACGTTTTTTTTGCGGTACATCACCGGAGAGTACCGCAGTGTCGATACCATTTCCTTGCAGGAATCCCCAGACCTTGTCGGCAACCCGTTTGGTATTGACGAATACGATGCTGCGGGCGTTCTCCAAATCTTTGAGCAGACCGATCAGAAGAGGAATCTTCTCCTCGTTGGCGGTCATGTAGCAGGTTTCGGTAATCTTATCCGCAGTGACCCGCTCCGGTTCCACTTCAATGCTCTGTGGATTGTTCATATGCTCGTAAGCGAGCTCCTTCACCCGGTAGGAAAGGGTGGCGGAAAACAGCATACCCAGTCGTTTTTCGGGTGGTGGACAGCGCCTCAGCATAAAACGGATATCCTTGATAAAACCGAGATCGAACATGCGGTCGGCCTCGTCCAGCACGATGACCTGTATCTCCCTCAGGTCGTAGACATGCTGTTTGAGGTAGTCGATCAGACGGCCTGGTGTACCGATGAGGATGTCGACACCCTCTTCAAGTTGTTTACGCTGCTTATCGTATCCGGTGCCGCCAAACACGGCCGCTGTGGTGAACTCGGTATGCTGGGTCAGGGCCTGGGCATCGTTGTAGATCTGTACGGCCAGCTCACGGGTTGGCGCCACGATCAGGGTGCGAGGTTGATTGGGCTTACGTTTCTCGCTGACAGGATTTTTCATCAGATAGTGGAGAACGGCAATCAGAAAGGCGGCAGTCTTGCCTGTACCTGTCTGTGCCTGCCCGGCCAGATCCTTGCCCGCAAGGGCGATTGGCAGGGTTTCCGCCTGGATGGGTGTGCAGTATTCGAAACCGGCCGTTTGGATACCCAGCAGCAGCTGCTCAGGGAGGTCGAAATCAGAAAATCGGGTGTCTGTCAGGTGTTTATCGCTCATGGGGCGGAAGGATACAGTATATTATTGCTGACTACGACGTTCCTGTGAGATGCAAGGTGCTTAGGTGATCGAGTTTTTTTGAGGTTATTCTAAATAAATACTAAAAATTAAACCTCATCGGAGTTTACAATCACGTACAATCCGTCGCATGAACATCTATCTGATTTCAGTGGGAAACCGTATGCCTGGCTGGGTGGTCGAGGGATATCAGGAGTATGCACGCAGAATGCCCGCTGAGTGTGCATTACACCTGATAGAGATAGGGCCGGGTCACCGGGGTAAAAATGCCGACATCTCTCGAACCGTACGGGATGAGGGCGAACGAATGCAGAAGGCAATCCCCAAAGGGTGTCAGGTGTTGGCACTGGATCTGTCGGGTACCGCCATGAGTACGGAGCAGCTTTCCGCCAAACTTGAGACATGGATGGCGGATAGCCGGGATCTTGCCTTATTGGTGGGCGGTCCTGAGGGATTGGCAGCCGATTGTCTGCAGAAGGCGCAGGGACGCTGGTCTCTCTCGCCGCTGACACTACCCCATCCATTGGTTAGGGTGGTGGTTGCTGAGCAGCTTTATCGAGCCTGGAGTCTGATGCGTAATCATCCCTATCACAGGGCTGGTTAAACCCCGACCCAATGCCTTAACGTAAAAAAAGAAAAAAGGATGTCATGCAGAGGGAAGCGTTCATTGTGAAAGAGGATCCAGTTATCTACCTGGCTTCCCGCTCGCCGCGCAGGCGAGAGCTGCTGCGGCAGATCGGTGTCAGCCACTCGCTGGTCGACGTCGAGGTGGACGAGGGGCTGCAACCGGGTGAGCAGCCCAAGGCCTATGTACTGCGTTTGGCCAGGGAGAAGGCTCAGGTGGGCATCCAGCTGACATCAGGCGTTAATCAATTACCGGTATTGGCCGCTGATACCACAGTGGTTGTCGGTGGTGCGGTGCTGGGAAAACCGAAAAATAGAGAGATGGGGCTATCGATGCTCAGACAACTCTCAGGCAGAACACATGAAGTCTACACGGCAGTAGCACTGGGTTTGCAGCGGATCGAGACCGATCTCTGCCTCAGTCATGTTACTTTTCGCACCATGAGTGAGACTGAAATCGAAGCCTATTGGGCAACGGGGGAGCCGGCTGATAAAGCCGGGGGGTATGCAATACAGGGACTTGGGGCCCAATTTATCAAGTCTTTACAGGGCAGCTATTCAGGTGTGATGGGACTGCCTTTGTTCGAAACTGCGGAATTACTCCGTCGGACTGGCATCGAACTATCAACGGTTTCTGTTGATAATGAAAAAAAAGAGCATGATTGATGTATGAGTGAAGAGATCCTAATTAATGTGACACCGCCGGAGACCCGTGTGGCCGTCATCGAAAACGGTGCGGTGCAAGAGATTATCATCGAACGCTACAGCAAGCGTGGACTGGTGGGTAATGTCTATAAGGGAAAAGTCTGCCGGGTTCTGCCTGGAATGCAGGCGGCTTTTGTCAATATCGGTCTGGAAAGGGCGGCTTTTCTGCATGTTTCCGATATCGGTGAGTCAACCGACAAACCGAACACGGACAATATCTATGAACTATTGCATGAGGGCGAGTACATCATTGTGCAGGTTCTGAAGGATCCGATCGGCACCAAGGGTGCCCGGTTGACCACCAATATCTCAATCCCTTCTCGACATCTGGTATTCATGCCTTCGTTGGGCAATATGGGGATCTCTCAAAGAATCGAAGCTGAGGATGAGCGTCAACGGCTGCGTGAGCTATTGAATCAGGTGGCGGAAGCCGGAGATATTTCAGGGGGTTATATTGCCCGTACTGCTGCAGAGGGTGTGGATGAGCCATCGCTGAAGGCGGACATGCGCTTTTTAGCGCGCTTGTGGGCCTCGATACAGGAGCGGAGTAAATTGACCGATGGGATCGAACTGATCCATGAAGATCTGTCATTGCCGTTGCGTTCGTTACGGGATCTGGTCGGACCCGATGTGGAGAAGGTACGCATCGATTCCAAGGAGTCTCATCAAAAGGCGATCATCTTTGCCCAGAAATTTATCCCTGACATCAAACATCGCATCGAATACTACCCCGGTGAGCGGCCATTGTTTGATCTGTATGGCGTCGAAGATGAGATTCAGAAAGCTTTGGAACGCAAGGTACAGCTCAAATCGGGCGGCCACCTGATCATCGATCAGACCGAGGCGATGACCACTATCGATGTCAACACCGGGGCCTTTCTCGGGCACCGGAATTTAGAGGAGACAATTTTCAAGACCAACCTGGAGGCGGCGCAGGCCATCTGTCGGCAACTGCGTCTGCGCAATCTGGGGGGCATCATTATCATCGATTTTATCGACATGCTCGATCCGGAACATCGTCGCCAGGTATTGCGTGCACTTGAGAAGTGTCTGGCTCACGATCACGCCAGAACCCATATTACAGAGGTCTCCTCTCTGGGGCTTGTTGAGATGACCCGCAAGCGTATTCGTGAATCCCTGGAGCATATTTTATGTGAACCCTGTCCTTGCTGCAGCGGCCGGGGGTCCATGAAGACTGCAGAGACGACCTGCTATGAGATCTTCAGGGAGATTCTGCGCGAGTCCAGGCAGTTCGATGTGGAGTCCTTACTGGTGCTCGCCTCACAAGAGGTGATCGATCGCCTGTTGGACGAGGAGTCTACCCATTTGGCAGAGTTGGAACAGTTCACAGGGCACCCCATCAAGCTGCAAGCGGAAATGCTCTACAGCCAAGAACACTACGATGTAGTGCTGGTCTGATTTTGCCGCCACGCTTTTTTATCTCATGTTGACTGCTGCAAAATACATCCATGCCAAAATCTGGCAAATCCTGGCATGGTTGGTGATCATGTTGGCGGTTTTTGTCACTGGACTCAGAATGTTGTTGCCGGTGATAGATCTCGACCCCTACCGAAGGGAGATCGAGCGAGTAGCGGAAGAGACAGCCGGGGTTGCTCTGAATATCGCTGCCATGCAGGCCCAACTGAAGGGTGTCCACCTTGCGTTGAAATTTACTGATGTCAGTGTGCTCGATGAACACAATGCAGAACCACTGTTGTTCGCACCGGAAGTGTTTGTCGATATCCAATTGTTGAAGAGCCTCTTCTCCGGTCAGCTTAAGCTGGGAAGGGCCAGAGTGATCGGTACCAAACTCAAGCTGGAACGGTTTTTCGACGGTTCTGTTGCCCTGCAAGGTCTTGGAGGGGGGAGTGACGGGGGATTGGGATCTACTGTTGGTGGTAGTCAGGGGAACCCGGGAGCTGTTGCCGCCATCTTGTTAGGTCAAAATCATCTGCGTCTATTCGATACGGAAATCCACCTCAAAAGTGCGATTCCTGATCGACCTCCACTCAGACTCTCGGGCGTGACTGTTGATCTTCTCAATGACGGTTTGAGTCATCAACTCTCGATGAGCAGTCGAATAGGACAAGAGGGGAAAGAGGCGATACGCCTGATTGCCAATCTACACCAGCCGGATAAAGCATCATTGGCGATGAGTGGTGAATTCTATCTCAAGAGTGAAGACCTGGTATTGGGAGGACGTTTGGCTGAGTGGTTACCGGCAGGCTACCGTGTTGATAAGGGAACGCTGCAGGTTGAACTATGGGGTGATCTGAAGCGGGGGGAGCTACAACATCTTCAGGGTTTCAGTGAGTTGGGTAATCTAAGCATCACTGGACCCGAACAGTCTGCGCCATTCATGCTTGAACAACTCTCCGGCAGGCTCGATTGGCGAAATCAGGAGGGTGGTTGGTTGCTCGACCTGGAGCAACTTGTGGTACGGCAGGCTAATGGAAGATGGCCCACTGAACAATTGAATATTGCCTGGCAGGTAACTCCGACCGATGAGAAAAATTTTCTTCTACAGGCCGATACCTTATCCCTAAAGGAGATCAATGACTTTCTGTCTATATTGCAACTGCCCGACCCTGATTTGCATGCTGCCCTCAACGGCCTCTCACCACAAGGCCTGCTTACCCACCTGGACTTCACTTTACGACAACCCGAGATGGGTGAAATTGAATGGCAGTTGAGTGGTGAGGTCGATAGCTACTCCAATCGGCCCTGGGAGAATGTACCCGGTCTGCAGGGATTGAAGCTTGCATTTGACGGCGACCAGGCGGGGGGCTGGTTGAAAATAGACAGTAGCGATCTGATGGTCGATTTCCCACAGCTGTTTCGTCGTCCTCTACAAGCCAGCCGAGCAAGAGGTAATTTTTTATGGAATTTCGATCTTAAATCCGGGCTGCATTTGCAATCTGACCATCTGCAGATGAGTACCCGGGATGTGCAGACACTTTCCAGAATCGATCTACAAATCCCCATTTCCGGTAAAGACCTATTTGTCGATATCCAGTCTGATTTTTGGGAGGCGGATGGCTCTCGCAAGAGCGATTATCTTCCAGTCGGAATCATGCCGGATCAACTCGTCAGCTGGCTTGATAAGTCGGTCGTGGGTGGTTATGTAAACTCCGGCAGCTTCCTGCTGTACGGCCCAATCAGCGCGTTTCCTTTTCATCAACAACAGGGCCGTTTCGAAGTCTGGTTTGGGGTTGAGGAACTTATGCTCGACTATATGCCGGAATGGCCCCAATTGGTGGATGGGGTAGCTGAAGTCCATTTCATCAATAATGGTCTGCAGGTAAAGCTACAGGAGGGCATGTTGCTCAATAGTCATTTGCAGGATATTGCGATTGAGATAGAACAACTAAAAGGTACATCTCCAGTCAAGATACAAGGTGCTGCTACAGGACCGTTTCAGGACCTGATGGCGATCTTGGGGGATACACCGTTGAGAGCCGATTTTCATCCCTTTGTCGATGCTGTAAAAGTGGAAGGCCAAACCCGAACATCGGTCGATCTGGCTATTCCTTTGAAAAAGCGGGATCGGTTTAAAATCGATGGGGCGATCAGCTTCGATAAGGCCGCCCTCACAATCAAACAGGCTGATCTGAAGGTTGATCAGCTAACCGGTCGGCTTCAATTCAACCAGTCAGCGGTGAAAGCCAAAGGCCTGAAGGCCAGACTTCTGGGTGATCGTATCGTTTTTAATGTGGCACCTCATCAGCATGATGGGAATCAGTGGACGCGTCTTACTACACATATGCCCCTTAATCTGGAGCGTTTGCAGCAGCAATTTCCAGATTGGAGATTAGAACATTTTAGTGGAATAGGTGAGGGGGATGTTGAGGTCAAGATCGCCCATCATCCCAGTCGAGTGCCTGTCAGGTTAAACATGATGTCAGATCTGCGCGGTGTTTCAATCCATATGCCTGAGCCCCTGGGTAAGTCTTCAGCCGAGGAACGGAAGCTCGATTTAGGGACCGATTTTCGTAGCGATCAGACAACCGAGCTAAGAATTCGATATGCTGACCAGACCCATGCCCTGTTTCGCTTTTACGATGCAGAAGAAAAGCCGCGGATTGCAGCTATTGGTTTCGACCAAGAGTCACTCTCTCTGGATGGCATTGAGGGGGTTCATTTGAGTGGCCACCTCAAGGCATTGAATGCAGACAGTTGGATTGCCTGGGTTGGCAGTCAGGCTGCTGCGGGAAAGGATGAGCCCCCTGTCATTGAGATGGATCTGCTGGTCGATCAACTCACCGTGCTTGGTACAGCCTGCCCTGGTAGCCGATTCACCTATAAAAACTACGCCGATGGCTACCGGGTAAACCTAACCTCCGAGACGGCTCAAGGAATGATGCAGGTACCGGGTAATCTCAACCATCGCCCTATATTGGGTCGCTTCGATTTTATCAAGCTTAATCTCAAGGAGTTGGCTGGGGCCATTACAGGTCAGGAGGCAAAGGATAAGAAGGCCCCGGATCTCGATCCCAGAGGGGTGCCGGCGCTCAATCTTTCGGTTGAAAAGCTCTATATCAATGATAACCCAATGGGTAAGGGCAACATTACCTGGAGCAAGGAGGAGGATGGTATCACTGTTGACAGCCTGACGCTGGTTGGTGATTCTCTGGACCTCTCCGGACAGGGTTATTGGCGGCTGACTGCAAAGGGACACAGTACCTCGCTGAATCTGCAGCTGCATACCGATAGTCTGGGTGAGCTACAGCATACACTGGGCCTTACGAGCGGGATCGAGGATGCCCCCACAGATGTCAAGGCTGAACTCTATTGGCCCTCTTCGCCACTGGAGATGGGGGCAGAAAAGTTATTTGGCAGCATCTGGTTGAATGTGGGCAAAGGGCAGGTCAATAACGTCGACCCCGGGGTTGGACGATTGATCGGACTTTTCAGTTTGAACGCCCTGGGTAAGCGCTTGGCACTCGACTTTTCGGACCTCTTTTCCAAAGGGCTGGCATTTGACACGATTGAAGGCAACTTTACCCTGAATGATGGGGATGCCTATACGTCGGATTTGGTGATGAAAAGTACGGCGGCAGTCATCGATGTGCGTGGTCGCACCGGACTGGCGAGTCGTACTTATGATCAGAAGGTTGTCGTTACACCCAATGTCAGTGCAACACTACCTCTGGTGGGTGCTTTAGCCATAGATCCAACAGCTGGTGTGGCATTGGCCATTACCCAGAAGCTGTTTGGTAAGTTATTCGACCGTATCGCTATGCGCACCTATGAGGTAAGTGGTAGTTGGGATGATCCCCAGTTTAATCAGCCTGAACGGACCGAAGAAGAGGCCAGGGGTGAGGCATTGATGCCCGAAATGCCTGGGGATTGATGTGTGAATATTGTGGCAACAGGTGAATTCCACAACCATTCGGCGGTAGAAAGCTTGAATAATCCAGCAGATAGAGACACGCTTCTCTGGCGGCATCAAGCTTCATGATGCTATTCTCTCTGCTTTAAATAGCAGGGTATTGACGGTAGATTCCTCAGATGAGTGGTAAAAATAATAAAGTTGCAGCTATCCAAATGGCATCCAGCCCCAATGTCAGCGCCAACCTCTTGGAGGCAGAGCGGCTGATCAGTGCGGCGTCCGATTCAGGCGCTGGATTGGTGGTGTTGCCTGAGAACTTCGCCTTCAAAGGGGAACACGACCGGGATATGTTGACCCTTTGCGAAGATGTCGAGGATGGCCCATTACAAGGTTTTCTTAGCCGGATGGCGAAACGATATGGTATCTGGTTGGTGGGTGGCACCATTCTCCTGCGTGCCAGCCAGGGAAGTAAAGTGCGTGCAGCCTGCCTGATCATGGACAGCAATGGCAAGCAGGTGGCCCGCTACGACAAGATACACCTGTTCGATGTTCATTTGGTGGAGACGGATGAGCGCTATGTGGAATCAAACACCATCGAACCGGGTGATGAGCTGGTGCTGGTCGATACCCCGTTCGGTCGGCTCGGCGTGTCCGTCTGCTATGACCTGCGTTTTCCTGAACTATTTCGCCAGTTGCAGGACAAAGGAGCCGAGATTTTCGTGGTACCCGCGTCTTTTACCGCGATGACCGGCAAGGCGCACTGGGAGACCCTGGTGAGGGCCCGGGCGATAGAGAACCTTGCTTTTGTCATTGCTGCCGCCCAGGGTGGATATCACATCAGTGGTCGCGAGACCCATGGTCACAGCATGATCGTAGATCCCTGGGGTACTGTGCTGTCCCAAGTACCCAGAGGCACTGGATTTGTCAGTGTGGAACTCGACCGGGAGTATCAGCAAACCATACGCCGTACCTTTCCAACCATTGATCATCGGCGGTTATAAGGGTTCTCGCTTCCGTTATTATCCTAATCTCGTTATTCAGCCTTTTCGGCTTGGAAAATCATGTCTGATCTGATTCAAATTGCACAAGAGACGATCTTAGCCCCTGTGGGGTTGGTGGAACAGGATCTCGACCGCATGCTCGGCGAGCTAACCGGCAGCGGGGTCGATGCTGCCGATCTCTATTTCCAGTCAAGCAGACTCGAGTCATGGGTGCTGGAGGATGGCATCATCAAGGAGGGGGCGCACACTATTGAGCAGGGTGCAGGGATACGCGTAATCAGTGGGGAAAAGACCGGCTTTGCCTACTCAGATGAGTTGCAACTGCCTACCTTACAGGAAGCGGCGCGGGCGGCCCGGGCGATCACACGCAGTGGAGCAGTCCAGTCAGTGCGTATAGCGGGTATGCCAATGCCTAAGCAGCTCTATGCACCGATCAATCCTCTGCCCAGCCTTAGCGAAATAGAGAAGATTGATCTGTTACGGCGGGTTGATAACGAAGCCCGTCAACAGGATTCTCGCGTGAAACAGGTGATCGTCAGTCTGGTAGGCGCCCATGATGTGGTCCTGGTGGCTGCCATCGACGGTACCCTCAATGCTGATATACGGCCACTGATTCGTCTCAATGTCCACGTCATTGTAGAGCAGGGTTCACGACGTGAGCAGGGAAGCAGTGGCGGAGGTGCACGGGAGAATTTTGATTATTTCCTTCATGAAGCGCGCGCCTTGGGTTATGCGCGTGAGGCAGTGAGACAGGCATTGGTTAATCTGGAAGCAGTGGATGCTCCGGCCGGTGCAATGCCGGTGGTGCTAGGCCCCGGCTGGCCCGGTGTGTTGCTACATGAGGCTGTAGGTCATGGTCTGGAGGGGGACTTCAACCGCAAGGGTACTTCAGCCTTTAGTGGACGGATGGGTGAGCAGGTGGCCGCCACATGCTGCACAGTAGTGGATGACGGTACCCTGCCAGGGCGTCGTGGTTCCCTGAATATCGATGATGAAGGGACACTGAGTCAGAACACAGTGTTGATCGAAAACGGTATCCTCAAGGGCTATATGCAGGACAAACACAATGCCCGGTTGATGAAGGTAGATTCGACCGGCAATGGCCGACGTGAATCCTATGCGCACCTGCCGATGCCACGCATGACTAACACCTATATGTTGCCAGGCGAACAGGTGCCGGAGGAGATCATCGCCTCTGTGGATAAGGGGCTCTACGCAGTCAATTTCGGTGGTGGTCAGGTGGATATCACTTCTGGTCGCTTTGTCTTCTCCGCCAGTGAGGCCTATCTGATCGAGAACGGCAAAGTCACTCGGCCGGTGAAAGGAGCGACATTGATCGGTAACGGTCCTGAAGCCATGACCAAAGTGAGCATGGTCGGGAATGACCTGAAATTGGATGCCGGGGTTGGTGTTTGTGGTAAGGAGGGACAAAGCGTACCAGTGGGGGTTGGACAACCGACCCTGAAGGTAGATGAGCTGATCGTTGGGGGTACCGAACAGTGATCGATATGGAGAAGCGAAAAGCTGAGCTTCAACAGCTGGTTAAGGATCTGCTGGGGGAAGCCAAACGTCAGGGAGCGAGTGCAGCGGAGGCAGCGGTGAGCAGCGATGCCGGTCTCTCATTGACGGTACGCCTGGGTGAGACTGAGACGATCGAACACACCCGGGATAATGGGTTGGGTGTCACGGTCTATTTCGGTCAGCGCAAGGGTAGCGCCAGTACCTCTGACCTCTCGCCTCAGGCAATCAAGGAGACGGTAGAGGCAGCCTGCAACTTTGCCCGTTACACCTCGGAAGATCCCTGTTCCGGTTTGGCCGATGCTAACTTAATGGCGACCGATCTACCCGATCTTCAACTCTATCATCCCTGGAAGCAGAGCGTGGAGCAGGCGATCGACTTGGCAATCGGTTGTGAAACTGCGGCTCGCGAATTGGATCCACGTATCATTAACGCGGAAGGCGCTACCCTCAACTCTCATAACGGCTTGCAGGTGTATGGCAATACTCATGGTTTCATGGGTGGTTATCCCTCATCCATGCATAGTCTCAGCTGTGCTGTCGTGGGTAAGCAGGATGACAGTATGCAACGTGATTATTGGTATACCCTATCACGGCAGGGGGATCAGTTAGAGTCTCCGGAACATGTGGGGGAGGTAGCCGCACAGAGGACCATTGCACGCCTCAAAGCCCGACAAATTCCTACCCAACAGGCACCGGTTGTGTTTCAAGCAGACGTAGCAGTTGGATTACTGCGTAGCTTTATCGGTGCAATTAGAGGTTCCGCTCTCTATCGCAAGGCCAGTTTCCTTCTTGATCATCTGGGTAAACCGGTTTTCCCCGAGTTTGTTGATATTCACGAGGAGCCCCATTTACCCATGGGACTCGCCAGTGCATCTTATGACAACGAAGGTGTTGCTACCCAGCGACGGAACTTTATACGAAATGGTGTGCTTGAGAGTTATGTGCTGGATAGTTATGCAGCACGCAAGCTGGCCATGCAAACAACCGGAAATGCTGGCGGGGTGCGAAATCTACGCATCAACAGCGGTGGACTGGACCGGGAAGGGTTACTGAAAAAGATGGATCGAGGCCTATTGGTTACTGAACTGATGGGGCAGGGTGTCAATATGGTGACCGGGGACTACTCCCGTGGTGTTGTCGGTTTCTGGGTGGAAGGTGGGGTGGTTCAATATCCTGTCGAAGAGATCACTATTGCCGGCAACCTGCGCGATATGATGCTGGGACTGCAGGAGGTTGGTACAGATCTGGAAACCCGTAGCAGTGTGCAGACCGGCTCCTGGTTAATCGATAAGATGATGATTGCCGGTGAGTGATATCTGCATGGTGATCTGGTGATCGTATTCTCCGATAATCATCTGGACTAGGGCCTGTTAACAGGCGGCCCTCGTTCAATCAGGGGAAGCCCGGTGCCTGCTTCTGGCCATCGTTTCCGCCACCTTGACTGCGTATTTCAGACTTCCCAAATCTATCTGATTGGTACCTGCCAGCGGTAGTGCCGTACCATGGTCGACTGATGTGCGAACGATTGGTAATCCCAGGGTGATATTGACTGCATTACCAAACCCGAGGTGTTTCAATACCGGCAGTCCCTGGTCGTGATACATGGCCAGTACAGCATCGGCTTGTTGTAAATGTATGGGGGTGAAAAGCGTATCGGCCGGTAGCGGGCCGATCAACTGCATACCGGTACTGTTAAGCTCAGCCAGCACCGGCTGAATGATATCGATCTCCTCCCTTCCCAGGTACCCCTGTTCTCCTGCATGGGGATTGAGTCCGCATACCATGATGCGTGGTTGCTGTATGCCGAATCGCTGTTGAAGATCCTGGTGCAGGGTGTTGGCTACTTGTCTGAGTCTCTGTTTGGTAATGGCCTGGCTGACCTCCGCCAGGGGAAGATGCGTTGTGACAAGGGCTACCCGGAGGTCAGGGGTGGCGAGCATCATCACAGGATAGGCATTTTCACAAAGTGCCGACAGGTATTCGGTATGGCCGGTAAAAGGCAGGCCGGCATCGTTGATCACCCCTTTGTGCACCGGGCCGGTTACCATGCCGTCAAAATCACCATTGATACAACCCTCGGTGGCGATCTTCAGTGTTTCAAGTACGTAACCTGCATTGGCTGGATTCAGTTGGCCACAGGTCACCTCATTTTCCAGTGCCACTGGCAGGAATCTGAGCTGTCCTGGGGGTAGTGGGGTAGCAGGCTGCTTGTTGTCGAATGGCAGCAGCTCCAGTGCCAGGCCCAGTCGTTCGGCTCGCTGTTGTAGTAAGAACGGATCGGCAACTACGACGATCTCGGTTTCCGGATAGGGGCGCTGTGCCAGCATGACACAGAGATCGGGGCCGATACCGGCCGGTTCACCAGGGGTAAGTGCAAGACGTGAAATCAAGGTGTATCCAACTCTTCCAGGAGGACCTCTATATAGGCCTCATCACGTAGTCGACGCAACCAGAGAGCAATGGCCTCCTCCGACTTCTGCTTCTGGATCTCTTGGCGTGCACGATTTTTCAACGCCTCTTCGGTGTTGTCATGCTGACGCCGTTCTAGGGGCTGTACGATATGCCAGCCAAACTGGGTTTGAAAGGGTTCACTGATCTGGTTGATTTCCAGGGCATTCATCTGCTCTTCGAATTGGTCAACCAAGTCCCCTGGACAGGTCCAGCCCAGGTCGCCGCCTTTGATGGCTGAGGCCTTGTCATCTGAATGGGAGCGAGCCAGAGATTCGAACGAGTCACCATCGATGATACGTTCCCGCAAGGTTTCCAGACGTTGTTGCGCCTCGCTATCGGAGACGATCTCGTTAGTGTTTACCAGGATATGACGGGCATGGGTCTGGTTAATAATCAGCTTGTTGCCACCTTTCACCTCTGCCAGCTTGACGATATGAAATCCTGAAGCGTTACGGATCGGTTCACTGATCGATCCTGGTTCCATCTCGTCGATGACACTGGTAAACAGGCTGGGAATGCGTGATATCTCGATCCAGCCAAGGTCACCGCCATCCAGGGCCTGACGCCCATCTGATAGACGCAGCGCGAGATCGCTAAAATCAGCACCTTGTTGAAGCTGGTCATAGACGGATTGGGCCTGTTGTTTGGCCGCTTGCACATCCTGAGGGGAAGCTCCCTCTGGTGTGGCGATGAGGATGTGCAGCAAGTGCGCAGCCGAACGTTGTCGACTGGTTCCTATCTCTCTGGCAAGAAAAGTAGCGACATCCTGCTCGGTAATGACGATCCGGTTGATGACCTCTTTCTGCTTCAGACGATTGATCAGAATGTCATCTCGCAACTGCTCGCGGAACAAGGGGAAGCTGATACCGTCCGCCTCTAGCGTCTCGCGTAGCTGTAGCAGGGAGATTTGGTTGGTCTCGGCAATATTGGTGATTGCCTTGGTCAGGGTGGCATCGTTCACACTGAGACCGAGCCGTTGCGCGGTTTGCAATTGTAAGCGTTTGGTAATCATCCGTTCCAACACCTGTTGCTGGAGGATTCGAATAGGGGGCAGGCTGGCACGCTTTTGTGCAAGTTGAGCGAGCATCTCACGGGTCTGACTGTTGAGTTCACTCCTGGCGATAATGTCGTCATTTACCAAGGCGACGATATGGTCTAGCTCTTTTACCGCTGCCTGTAGAGGCAAGCTGGCCATGAGGCATATGATGCCAATGATTTTGATAAATATGTGGAGCGTACTACGCATAATTATTGCCGTTCTGTTTGGTAACCATAGATATATTCCTGCATTGCCTTGTCTGCTGCCTGACCCAAGGTGCCAAGTCCCCTCAGTTCCAGCTGCAGCATGAAACGTGACTCCTCTTCTTCATCTTCATCTTCGTTCGCCACATAGCGTTGGAAGAAGGTGCGCAGCTTCCAGCAGCAGCGGCCGCCATATTCGAAGCCGAGTATTCTATTCATATTTCTTTCGAAAAGGTATGAGTGCTTCCATTTACCAAACAGACTGAGTTTGTGACCAAATGGCCAGAAGAATGAAAAATCCAAGTCCTCAATAGTGTCACGCTTGAAATTATAATCGATATTAAAGCGTTCGCGTTTGGGCGTGTTGTAGCGCAAGGTGAAACGGCCTTTATCAATCTGTTCCTTATCCAAGTGGGGATTACGGCGCACCGCAAGTGTCGTTCGCCAATAACTGCCCAACCTGGCTGAGAGCTCGGCAACTACAGCGGATGAGGGATTTTCTTCTGTGGATCCAGTCAGTTGCACTTCTCTATTATCGGCGTAGTAGATCTGACCAATGCTGGCGCGTAATCGTTCCATGCCGTTATTCGCCTGGAACCAGCGGGTGGTCAGGCCGAAAGAGATCTGATCAGCGTCGCCGAAACGGTCTTTGCCGGTAAAGCGGTTCTCCTTGAAGAGGTTGGCAAAACTGAGATCGAGATCAGCCGTGTCGAAGTCGGGGATATCAGACTGGTCGTCAAAGGGTGCAGAGAGGTAGAAGAGTCGGGGTTCCAATGTCTGCAAGGCGGCTGTGCCGAACCATTGGGTTTCACGCTCAAATACCAGACCGCTGTCGAGGCTGAAGGCGGGTACGAAATAGTCTGGCTTTTCGTTGAGTTGTGCATCCTCTTGATCGAGCTTGTATGCACCATAGTTGAGGCTCAGTTTGGGGGTTAGATGCCCCCAGCTGCGGCGCATCGGCAGACTGAGAGTGGGACGCAGAATGAGCCGCTCGCCGTTTTTCAGGGTGTCGTGTTCAAAATGGGTGTATTCGCCGGTGAAGCCAAGCACCAGTCCTAATGGGTTGCGATGGCTCCGGTAGGCACTCAGCAGCTGCGGTAACCGGCGGTAGGGGTGGCTGCTTTTGCTGAGGGTTTCATCCACTGTCTGAAATGTCTGCAAGCGACCGAGCAGCCGCCAGTTACCCAGCCTGTAATTAACCTCACCAACCCGTTCCAGATGGCGAGTACTGGTAATCGACAGTCCGGTACCGAAATCGTCCAGGTATTCGTTATCGCTCACGGCATCTGTTTCGATTTGGGTGGTCAATCCAGGGGCAGGCCGGCTGACGTGATAGAACCGGAAGGCGCGCCGCTGACTGCCGTGATCTGCACTCTCCTCACTATCCTTCGGCAATATCTCGCCACTGACTTCAGCGCGCTGGTTTTCACCGAGAAAACGAAACTCTCCACCCAGCATAAGACCACGTTTGCTCATCCAGCGAGGCGTCAATGTAGCATCATAATTAGGCGCAATATTGAAATAATAAGGGAGCGTGAGTTCACTACCGAGTCGGTTTGATGATGAGATGGAGGGTATTAAAAAGCCACTTTTTCTCCGTTCATCCACAGGGAAAGTGAAGTAGGGCATGTAGAGAATGGGTACACCGGCCAGACGCAAACGGGCATGATGGGCGCTCCCCCAACCTTCTGCCATATCGATGTCAAGCTCAGAGGCAGCCAAGCTCCAGTCATCTTTACCGGGTGCGCAGGTGGTATAGATCACCTCTTCATAGTGAGATTGCTCTTTGCCGGTTATCTTGATTAACTTGGCACTGCCACGAGCATTGTGCGTTGTGAGACGAAATTCAGTATTACTCAGCCAACCCCTGTCCTCGTCTAACTCCAGATGCCCCTGTGTTGCGCCGAATCGCAGGCCGGGTTGCTGAATAAAAAGGTTACCGAAAAGATCTGCGGCGCGGTCCTCCTGTCGGTAAGTGATGTTATCGGCTTCTGCATAACCGCCCTGCTGCCAGAGCTGTACCGACCCACTCAGTCGACTGACTCCACCCGCTTGGTCGAACTCCATGCGATCCGCCTCAAGTTGGGTGAGTTCAGTGGGGAAGGGTGGTGGCGGGGCCGAAAGGTCGTTATGAGCGGGTTCCCGGCTACAATAGTCCCAGTTGATCCCTTGATCGAGACGCCTATTTTTATCCGCAACAGCCAGCAGGGGCAGTAGCAGGCAGGGGAGTAGTACATGAATGGGTGTGAGGCGTGACATCAATTGGGTTGATTGTTAATTGTATTTAGGTGAAAGCAGTCAGGGAACCAATACTGAATAGTGAACTCATTTAGGAATGGCATTGATAAAACATCACGCGGGTCTGCACAAAATCGCATAGAATCTGCCTTACTTCAAATTCTCTGGATAATTGGTACCACTCGTGACCTCTGTTAGACGTCGTTTTTTCCTTACCCTGGCCATTCTCATCGTGACGATCATTACTGTTGTGCTATTGGTGGTGACACGACCTGAGGCCAATGTGGAGATGAAGCAGCCCGGTATCACCCGTGTTGTAGTGACCGAAGTGATACAGCGTGATCTGCAGCCAATGATTGAATTTACCGGTGTCCTTCGTCCCCGTCAGACCGCTTCTGTGCGTTTCGAGGTGTCGGGTGAACTGATGGTCCGAAATGTGGAACCGGGTCAGTTGGTCGATGGCGGGGAGCTGCTGCTGCAGTTGGATGATGCCGATTATCAGGATGCATTGAAGGAAGCGACTTCTCAGTTGAGCGAGACTCAAGCGGCTCTGGAGCGCGATCAGGCGCTGCTCAAACTGGCGCGTGAAAATCGTCAACTGGCAGAACGTGAATATCAGCGCCTGGAGAAATTGGGGCAGGGTTCCCTGGCATCCGTCTCCACACGGGAGGGTTCCCGCCAGCAGTTGATAAACCTACAAAGTGAGGAGGCGCGACTGGCCTATAGCATGCAAAGCAGCCGTGCTCGCCTGGCGAGACAGGATGCAGCTCTCAGCCGTGCACAGCGTAATCTTGACCGCACCCGGCTATCGGCACCGTTCACCGGCCGGGTTAATCGGGTCATGGCCGAGGTAGGTGACTATCTGCAAGGCAACAGCTTGGTGTTGGAGTTGATCGACACCCATACCTTGGAACTGGAAGTGGCAGTGAGTGGTGACGTCGCTGCTGCCCTCACACTGGGACAGGTGTTGGTTCTGGATATCGATCGCCGTCAGGTCACAGGGGAGCTGGTTGCCCTGCAGTTTGATCCCGATCCCCAGACCCATACCCATCCGTTACGTATTCGCATTCCGGGTGATGGGTTGCTGCCTGGGCAACTGGGTCGGGTCGGTCTGCCATTACGTCCCAGAATGGATGCTTTGGTTGTACCCGCATCGGCAGTGATGCGAGAAGAGGGCAAGCACTATGTTTTCCTGTTGAGGGAGGGTCGTCTTGTGCAACAACAAGTGATGACAGGCATACGTCAGGATGATCTACAGATTCTGCAACGGGGTGTCGAAGAGGGTGATCTGGTGGTTGCCAGGGATGTGGAAGTACTGAGTCACGATATCGAGGTGCAGGTGGAATCCAACGAGGAAGCCCATTGATCGATTTTTCGATTCGTAATCCATTAATGGTCAATCTGTTGTTGATCATCGTGCTACTGGCTGGCGTCATATCCTGGTATGCCATGCCGCAAGAGATGTTTCCGGTTGTGGAACAAGACAAGGTCAGTATCAAGACCTTCTTTGAAGGGGCCTCTCCAGAGGAGATGGAGCGTCAGGTTACCCTGCCCATTGAGCAGGAGCTGGACGGTCTGGCCGATATCGATGTCATCAGCTCCACCAGTAATGAGAGCACCTCCAATATCCTCATTGAATTAAAAACCGGTTCTGATGTGGACAACTTTATGCGCAAGGTGCGCACGGCGCTGGGTCAGGTTGATGACCTGCCTGAAGAGGCTCAGGAACCGGAATTAGCGCGGCTTGAGACGCGTTTCCCCGTCATCTCAGTAAGCCTGTTTGGGGCGATATCCCGAGGTGAGCTGTATGCCATCGCAGAGGAAATCAAGGATGAACTGATCCAACTGCCAGGTGTGGCATCGGTGGGTACGGCCGGTGACAGGGAGTGGGAGATCTGGGTGGTTGCAGACCCTCAGGTATTGGCCGCACGCGGTGTCTCTCTCAATCAAATCGGCCATGCGTTACAGAATAATCTACGTGATCTACCTGGCGGTACGCTGAAATCGACGAGCGGTGATATCCGTCTTCGTGGCATGGGGGTACCCCCTGATCCAGAACAGATGGCGGCTATAGTATTGCGTCATAATGAGCAGGGAGGGCAGTTGCGTCTGGGGGAATTGGCTCAGGTTCAGTTACGACTGGAGGAGGCTCAGACATTGGGGCGCTTCAATGGTAAGCCCTCGGTCAACCTGACTATTAATAAAACTAGTCAGGCTTCTACCATTGAAGTGGCGAGGCTGGTGCGCGAGTTTGTTGAGAAGCATCAGCAAAACCTGCCGGTAGGTATTAGCCTCGGGCTGTTCAGTGATCTCTCTGTGTATGTTAAAAATAGGCTGGAAACAGTCAAGTCATCGGGTATTGTTGGACTTGTACTGGTGCTGCTGGCACTCTATCTGATGCTCAATTTCCGCGTTGCCTTCATCACTGCGTTAGGTATTCCAGTCTCATTCCTTGTGGCAGTGATTACCCTTTATATGCTGGGTTACAGCATCAACATGGTTTCCCTGTTTGCCTTTCTTATTGCCCTCGGCCTGATTGTTGATGATGCAATCATCGTCAATGAAAACATCTATCGCCATCTGGAGATGGGAGAAAATCCTGCCGGTGCTGCAGCGTTAGGCACCAAGGAGGTCTACTGGCCTGTTGTGGCATCGACCACAACAACCATTGCTGCCTTTATGCCGATGTTCGCCATTGGTGGCACGATGGGTGCATTCATATCTGTGATCCCTGTGGTGGTCAGTGCCTCACTGGCTGGTTCATTATTGGAGGCCTTCGGTGTTTTGCCTTCTCATGCAAAGGAGTTTTTACGTACAGCAAAAGAGCGTAAGCCAGGGCGTATCGACTGGACTGCTTTGAATCGTCGTTATACTCAACTGTTAGGCAAATGTTTGGACTATCGCTATCCAGTGGCGATGCTGAGTGTCGGGGTGTTGGTGATTACGGTTACCTTTGCGACTACCCGGATTCCATTTCTACTATTCGGCCATGTCGATGTGGGGCAATTTTTCGTCAATGTAGAGGCACCCAGTACCTATAGCATTGAAGATGCTTCCCGCTTGGCAGATAAGCTGGAAGAGACCATCATGTATACCCTGGGTGACGATGAACTGGAGACCTTGCTGAGTAATGTGGGCGTGATGTTCATAGACTTTCATCGTGTGAAACTGGGTAGTCGTTACATTCAATTGATTGTCGATTTAAAGAAACAGAAACCCGAAGGTTTTATTGAACGTTGGATCTCTCCGCTGGTAAGTCTGAAGTTCTCCTGGGAGGGAAGTCGTAAGCGTAGTTCCAAGACGGTGATCGAAGATGTACGCAAGGCACTGCAACAGATACCTGGTATTCAGAGGATGTCGATACTGCGCACACAAGGAGGACCGGCCGGGGCAGATATAGAGGTTGGCGTGCTGGGTGAGTCGGTTGACGGGATCAGTCATACAGCAGAGACGATACGTAGTTTTATTGGTCGCCTGCCGGGGATCTCCGATGCCAGGCAGGATATGGATCCAGGTAAATTGGAGTATCGTTATGAGCTTAATGAGCGAGGACGCCGCTTAGGTCTCTCTCAGACTCTGCTGGCAAACGCTGTGCGTACTGGTTTTTTAGGCCTCAAGCTGGCCCATGTAAGCTGGCGTGACAAACGGATACCTGTTCGCCTGATTTACAACGACGAACTGCGTCACGATGCCAGTGCCTTGGCCAGGCTACCTATCACCCTGGACGATGGACGTACGGTCTACCTGGGTGATGTGGCGGACATTGAAGAGGCGCGAGGCTACAACAGTATCAACCGACGCAATCTCAGTCGTTTGGCAACCATCACTGCCGAAGTCGATGCAAAGGTCACGACCCCCAATCTGGTTTTGGAACTTATCATGGCAGAGTTCAATCAACTCCCTGCAGAGCAGCGTCTGATCTTTCTCGGTGAAAAGAAAAAGGCCGAAGAGTCGATGGCTGGGATGAAACGGGCGGCGGTGATCGCCCTGGCGATCATCTTTTTTATTCTGGCCGCACTCTTTAAATCACTGCTCGATCCATTGGTCGTGATGTTTGCTATTCCGTTCGGTGCCATTGGTGTGATTGTGGGACACTTATTGTTTGGCTTTCATCTGCAATTCCTTTCGCTCATTGGATTCCTTGCGCTGACCGGTATCGTGGTCAATGATTCGTTGATCCTGATCGATTTTGCCAAGCGATTGAGGCGTAACGGATGGGATCGTAAAGACGCCTTAGTCGAAGCAGGGCGGGTGCGCATCAGACCGATTCTTTTAACCAGTGCCACCACTTTTCTCGGGATCTCTCCACTGATTTTCTTCGCAACCGGTCAGACAGCGTTTCTTTCGCCGATGGCGGTAAGCCTTGGTTTTGGGTTGTTGTTTGCAACAGTATTGATTTTATTCGCGTTACCCTGCTTTTATCTCATAGCTGATGATATGAGGTTGCGGGTAACATCAAGAGATATCGGAAGGGGTGATACGGGTCTTCCGCCCATCACAACAGATGGCTGACTGATTGCTGCAGAGTCGTTCAATCGAAATGACGTCACTGCTGTCCCATTAACTTCAGTAAATATTGTTGTAACCAATTGTCTTGAACTGGTTTATTTTGCCAACGGACTTGTGAGACATCAAAATTGAAAACAAGCGTCCCTTCTCCTTCCGGGAGAAGGACAGGATGAGGGGATTAGAAAAAACAAAGCGTTAGCTTTTCAAATCTCCTCACCCCAACCCTCTCCCCGAGGGAGAGGGAGTTAGCGGGACAGCAGTGAAATGACGTAATAATTTATTTCATTTCTAGATAGGCGTATATTCGCGGCAATTCGCGTTCATTAGCAGCTGATTCCTGTTCATTTCCTATCAGTAACCATGACCATCAAACGCAAAGAAACAATATGCCACAACGTATAGAGCAACTTAAAGTGTGGCTAGCCTCACTACCCGGATTGAACGATTTCACCTTCGAGCCTGCTTCGGGAGATGCAAGTTTTCGCCGTTACTTTCGTATCTGCACGGCTGGTAAGTGTTTTATCGCTATGGATGCGCCAACAGAGAAAGAGGACTCTAAGCCCTTCGTTCAGATAGCGGCTGCATTCGAATCAATTGGACTGAATGTGCCGCATATCCATGCCCAGGATCTCACTCAGGGATTCATGCTGTTGCAAGATATGGGCAGTGAGCTCTATCTCGACAAGCTCACAGCGGATACAGTGGATAGACTCTATGGTGATGCCTTAGGTGCACTGGTCACGCTTCAAGCATGCGGTCCGCTGCAAAATCTGCCGCACTATGATCGGACCTTGCTGATGCAGGAGATGGCATTGTTCCGCGACTGGTTGTTGACTAGAGAGTTGAAGCTGACTTTGACCAGTGAAGAGCAATCGATGTTGGATAGCGCCTTCAACCTGTTAGCCGATAATGCCCTTCAGCAGCCCCAGGTTTGCGTGCATCGGGACTATCATTCACGCAACTTGATGGTCACGGCTCAACATAATCCCGGAATACTCGATTTTCAGGATGCTGTCATTGGGCCAGTGACCTATGACCTGGTCTCTCTGTTGCGCGATTGTTATATCAATTGGACTGAGCATCAGGTTTACGCTTGGTCGAAAGGCTATTTCGAACTGGCAGTACAGTCTGGTGTGTTACAAGCCAAACACGAGGGCCAGTTCCAGATGTGGTTTGATCTGATGGGTGTTCAGAGGCACCTCAAGGCGAGTGGTATTTTTGCCAGATTGAATCAGCGTGACGGAAAGCCCGGTTATTTGAAGGATATTCCAAGAACACTTGGCTATATCGTTACTATTAACAACAGGAATCCAGGTTTAAAGGGGCTTGTGGCATTTATCCAGAAGCGAGTCCTTCCGCTATTAAAATAGGCGTGAATATGCTGGGGATACCATATCTTTATCAAGTAATTCATGCCTTTTTGTTATGTCGGACTTCACGATCGCAACTTAATCTACTGATATTCTGATGATTAACATAGTTTTACAATGGCTTTGTTGCTGTACTTTTCAGGATAAAAAATACTGCAACACTAACCCTAGTAACTTACTAAGTTGTTACCTGTTTAACTCCTAGAATACAATTTAGATAGTAAATATAAGTTGTTGATGTTATGTTTTTTGCTCAGAGGCAGTAGCAATATGTCGTAAATAAACAACAGTCAATTTTTCTGTGTCTTTTTTGCAAAAAAACGCTTGCAATTTGTATCTCCGTTGACTAATATTCGCATCGTAGTCAAATTTTTCTACCCATCAATTCTCGGAGTTAACTCAATGAAAAAAGTACTCTCTCTGGCAATTGCCGCTGCACTGGTGGCACCTGCTGCTGCAATGGCTGACGCTACTCTATTTGGTAAGGCACATTTCATTGTTGAAAATGTAGATGTAACACCTGCCTCTGGTGCAGACAGCACTGACGTATGGGGCGTGGATAGCATTCACTCTCGTGTTGGCGTGAAGGGCAGCGAAGACCTGGGTGGCGGACTCAAGGCTCTTTACCATTTTGAATTCAAAGTACATCAGGATGACGGTGCTGATGGTTTTGGCGATCGTAACCAGTTCATCGGTCTTGCCGGTGGTTTCGGTACCGCTCTGTTGGGCCGTCATGACACCCCAATGAAAATGGCTCAGGGCAAGTTCGACCAGTTCGGTGATCTGCCAAACGGTGATCTCGCTAATGTAATTCCTGGTGATGACCGCGTTGACAACGTCATCGCTTACGTTTCTCCAGCCATGGGTGGCTTGACCTTCGTCGGCGCACTGGTTTCTGGTGAGTTGGGTGACGGTGCTGGTGGCGAGCTGGACGGCCTGGCCGATCACATCTCCTTGGCTGCTATGTACAGCAATGGCCCTATCTTCGCTTCTCTGGCCTACAATGACTACGATCTTGGTGTTTTATCCGATGCTGATCCATCTCTGATTCGCGGTACCATCGTCTGGAATGGTGGCATGTGGCAGGTTGGCGCAATGTTTGCCTCAATGGATGCTGATGATCTACTGATGCTGGACGACGCTGACTCCTACGGCATAAGTGGCCACATTAAAGTGGGTAACGGTAAGATCAAAGGCCAGTTCCTGAACGGTGACGCTCCTCCAATCGGTGCAGGCGCCATCGGTTTAAGCCCATCTGTTAATATTGCTGGTGGTGATAACGAGGTAGATCAGTATAGCCTTGGCTATGAGCACAACCTGAGCAAGCGCACTATTGCTCATGTTGGTTACACGACTTATGAAGAAGACGTAACTGGTAGAGAAGTTGATGCATTCTTCGGTGGTTTGATCCACAACTTCTAATACTAACCAAAGTATTATTAAGTTAGAAAACCGGGGCCGTTTGGCCCCGGTTTTTATTAACGTATCTACAGTCTTAACACAATCTTCCGCAAATCCTCTTCTACCGTCCTAAAAAAGTCAATCTGGCGAAATACTTCTGGGTCGTATGGATACTCTTTCTTGATTACCCACCCTGCACCCCCGGCTAGTAGGTAGGGTGGGGCCCTGCCCCACCATTGCGTGCTGGAAGTCCACTCAAATCCTCGTAATAACCTTTCAGATCATTTTAAGTTATTTACCATTCAACACCTATGCAATAGCTGAGTGTGGTGGGTAATCAGGTATCCTTTTATAACGCTGAGTTCAGAAATGGCTAATGTCAAATGAGTGTTGGTAATCCCCCCAAAAAATAACGGGGTTCAAAAGTAGAATTTTCCAATTATGATTACGAAAAGGAGAATCTACAATGAAGAAGTCCCG
>JAHXHU010000080.1 GCA_025656375.1 Candidatus Thiodiazotropha sp. (ex Ustalcina ferruginea)
GAGATGAATAGCAACTGCTGAATTCATTTTTTCCTTCCTTTGCCATAAACCGGAACACTGGGAATTATAAATGAATATTTTATTCAGGACGCTACACTAGTAGGTTGGTTGCAGAGAGGAAGGAGAGAAGCGCTATTAAAAAACTATTGCTTATTATCATGGTAAAAATTGCACATTTTGATAGGCAAAACAAAGAACAGGTTTACTATTTTTAGGGAAAATCCAGTAAGAGGTATCAAATCAAATAAAGATATTGTTGAAGTCAATGATTGCTTCCCAACAAAAGGCATGAATCTGTTAAGAGTGGTTTCAGTGCGGCAGGGCCGCACCCATAGCTGTTAAAAAATTTACTCGATCGTGCGCGTAACGCACACCGCAATTCATAATTCATAATTATTATTTTTCAGTGGGAAAAGCCACAGGAGGAGGTTTCACTCCAATGCCTGTTGTTTCGGCAAAGATTGTCTTGGCATATGATTGCCCAAGCTCGAAGGCCTGTTTCTGATCCATCTCGGCTGCAGCTTCTGATTCCGTCGTCTCTTGTTTCATGTAAAGGGTCTGGGTCGGGAAGGCAAACTCAACCCCAAGCTTTTGTGCCAAACGTAATATATCGAGCATAAAGCGATGGCGTTCACGCAGTTCGGTGTTCCACTCTGGTGTCTCCCAGAAGACATATAACAGCACATCGAGAGATGAAGCGGCGAACTCGTTGAGATAGACGTGATAGTAATCTTTTCTCATATAGGGGTGCTGACGTACCAGTTCCCTGACGCCTTCACAAAAGGCTTCCATGCGATCAGGGGGTGTGTCGTAAGTGAGTGACAATTTACATGACAGGCGTCTAAACCGACGCTCACCCATATTATCCACAGTAGCCGTTATAAACTTGGAATTCGGAACAGTGACCACTGAATTGTAGAAGGTGCGAACACGCGTACTGCGGAAGCCTATTCTCTCGACACTGCCTTCTGCACCATCGACAATAATCCAGTCTCCTACCGAAAAAGTGCGGTCCATAAGCACGGTTACGGAGCCAAACAGGTTCTGCACCATATCCTTTGCGGCCAAGGCAAAGGCCAGGCCCCCCAGGCCAAGACCTGCCAGCAGACTTGAAATATCGATATTCAGGTTGTCGGCAATAAAGACGAAACCGATAACCGTTACAAATACCTTCAATGTCCGGGGGATGAGAGGAACCAGGGCGTCATCAAGCTTATTACTGGTTAGTTGCGCTTTTTTGTGAAGATAGGCAGAAATCAGATCGACCATGCGGTATGCGGCCCACACACCTGAGATACTTGCCAGGAACTTGATGGCAAGCAGCAGGACCAGCATGACATTTTCTGAAAGCCCCATCAGGTTGATGCTGACCCACCAGATGGTTGCCATCGCCATCAAACCCAATGGACGCAATATATCTTCTGATATCTCCTTGAACTCACCATGATCGGTACTGCTGCGCCAACGCCGTACACCACTTCTGAGGAAAAAAGAGACCAGTTTATCGATGACCAAACCCATCAGAATCATTAACAGCAAGCCAATCCACTGCCAGTTCTGTAACTGAAAAGTGGACTCTTTCAGCGATGCGGGTATCTTTTGTCGAAAGCGAATGTGCCAGGGAACATAGGAGGCCTCATTGTCATTTCCGCTTACCCGCTCTGCGGTTGAGACTTCATCCAGGATGGCGGGTAACTGGGTTATCGTATTTCGGTCAAAAAGCCAGCGTCCGGATTCGGTGCGGGAGATGGTTACATCACCGTTCTTATAGTTGTGAAAAAAATAGGATGAGCCTTCACTTCGAGTTGGTATCTTTTTTACATCGATGATCTTTGTATGATCAAGCACCTCCAGCAGCATCCAGGCCAGGTCTTCGCCTCTCTCCACCCTGACCAGTGAGTTGATCTCTGAGAGATCGAGGGTAGATACTGCCGCCTCGATCCTTTCTGCGGAACCACGCTTAATATCATTTATGGCATGGAGAAAGGTCTCCATGGTGGCACGAGGTGATTTCAGGCCTTCCGGAATGATCTCTTTAATGGTATCGGTATTCTCCGACACATCTCGCACAGCCTCTTCCGCCCAGCCAACCGAGACAGAAAAGAGCAAAACAACGATGGAAATGAAACGGAGCAAGATCGGTCTGATGGTCATCGCCTACACCCTATTGTTCAACGCAATGGGCGGCTATTTTAGGTCCCCGGCAAAAAATAATCATCTACTGTGGTGATTAAGTTTCTGACATACAGGCAGATGATGGAGATGAGCTTCAGGTTTCAGCTGTATGAGCAGTCTCCGCCTATACAGCCGAGAAAGGCCTGAAGTTACTATTCAGATCAGCCCATCAAAAATGCAGGCACTAACCAAGCACTATGGAATAATCCAAGTCATGGGACTATTTTGGAAACACTGTTTTGGGTCCCTCTTCTGTGCCAAGTATCAATACATCAGCACCACGCAGGGCAAAAATGCCCGTTGTGACAACCCCTGCAATGGCGTTAATGTTTTGTTCCATCTCCCTTGGCTTCATGATCTCCAGGTTGTGGACATCCAAGATGACATTGCCGTTGTCAGTGACGAAGTTATCCCGCCATACTGGCGTACCGCCTAATTTGACCAGCTGTCTAGCTACATGACTGCGAGCCATGGGGATCACTTCAACAGGTAGCGGAAAGTTGCCAAGTATATCGACCAATTTACTCTCGTCGGCAATACAGACAAACTTTTTACTTGCTCCAGCGATGATTTTCTCCCGGGTCAAGGCACCGCCGCCACCTTTGATCAAGTTTAGGTAGTGATCAGATTCGTCAGCTCCATCAATATAGATTTCGAGTTCACCAGCTGAATTAAGCTCCAAAACAGGTATGCCATGACCTTTCAATCGCTCCGTTGATGCCTCTGAGCTGGAGACAGTACCGTCGATCTTACTTTTGATGGTGGCAAGGTAGTCGATGAAGTGGTTTACCGTGGAGCCAGTGCCGACGCCTATAACGCCACCTTTGACATAGCTAAGAGCAGCCTCAGCGGCCTGTTTCTTGAGTTCGTCTGCGTTCATTATATTTCTCCTACTACGGCTGCATTAAACAGCAGGTGCGAATCGATGCCCATCAAATAAGCTTTTATCATCGTTCAGATCAGTATCGGAACAATGCGGTTTCCGGGTGCAGACCAAAGGGGAGGGTAAGGCATTATCCCTTTGGAAGCCCCATCAGGCGAGGCTGGTAAACAGTTACCATAGCTTTTCTTTAAATGTGGGTAATAATACCCATCCAAGTGAAGAAAGTCAGGTTTACTAAGGTGTCAGGCCGGTTAGTCAACAATACCTATTGAGTGGCACAGCTGATATGTGCTTTCTCTACCTGGTAACGTCATCCTTGCCGAGGACCTCTTCAATGGGTAATGTTGAGCAACCAACTATCCCGTTGGTAATAGTTATTGGACGAGTTCATGCCTCAACGTTATATAGAAAAAATCCTGCGAGCACGTGTCTATGATGTGGCGAAGGAGACGCCCCTTGATAGAGCCCATCTTCTCTCTGCACGTCTGGATAACCAGATTTTCCTTAAGCGAGAAGATCTACAGCCTGTTTTCTCCTTCAAGTTACGTGGTGCCTATAACAAGATGGTTAACCTGTCTGATGCTATTAAAAAACAGGGTGTTATAGCTGCATCAGCGGGTAATCATGCCCAAGGGGTTGCGCTAGCGGCACAGAAGTTAAAGATTCAAGCCCTGATAGTGATGCCCAAAACAACACCTCCTATTAAGGTGCAATCGGTAAAGAATCTTGGTGCAAAAATTGTCCTGGCTGGTGATTCCTATGATGAGGCATACACCCGCTCTCAACTCATTGCACAAGAGCAGAATCTGACATTTATTCATCCTTTTGACGATGCTGAGGTCATTGCAGGACAGGGAACCATAGGGATGGAGCTGTTGCGCCAACACCCATCTCCTCCGGAGGCGATATTTGTACCTGTTGGAGGAGGAGGGTTAATTGCCGGTATTGGTGCATACATAAAGTATGTTTACCCACAGGTGAAGATTATTGGCGTTGAGCCGGAAGATGCACCATCGCTTCATGCCGCATTAAATGCAAATCGTAGGGTGAAACTCAAGCAGGTGGGTATTTTTGCCGATGGGGTAGCGGTAAAGCAGGTGGGTAAAGAGACTTTCCGTCTGGCGAGAAAGGTAGTGGATGAAGTGGTACTGGTGACTACCGATGAAATCTGTGCCGCAATTAAAGATATCTATGACGATACCAGGACAACCGCAGAACCTGCAGGTGCACTATCTGTGGCAGGCATGAAGCGATACATCCAACGGGAAGGCGTCACTGGTAAGCAATTGATTGCAATCAACAGTGGAGCCAATATCAATTTCGATCGTTTACGGCATGTGGCTGAACGCGCAGAGTTTGGTGAACGTAGAGAAGCTTTGTTTGCTGTTCAGATCCCGGAGCAACCTGGAAGCTTCTTAAAATTCTGCAAACTGATAGGTAAGCGCAGCATCACAGAATTCAACTATCGCTATAGTGATACCAGGCAGGCACAGATATTTGTCGGTATCGAATTGAGTAATGGAGATGAGGAGAAGAAGGTACTGTTTCAACGTTTTGTTGATAAAGGCTACTCCATTGTGGATATGACAGATAATGAAACAGCAAAATTACATATCCGATATATGGTTGGCGGTCATGCACAAGGTCTTGAGCGTGAGAATCTGATACGTTTTGAGTTTCCTGAAAGACCCGGTGCACTGCTCTATTTTCTGGGTCATCTGGGTAAAGAGTGGAACATCAGCCTGTTCCATTATAGGAATCATGGTGCTGCTTACGGACGTGTATTAATGGGTATTCAGGTATCAAACGCTGATAGAAGTACCCTTCATAGACGATTGAAGAAACTGGATTACCCCTTTTGGGATGAAACAGAAAATCCAGCCTACCGCTTGTTTGCAGGGGTTGTCTAACTTGTTGAATTATTAGGTGTATTTATGGATTAAGTCGGTGGATTAGCTGTCAGTTTTACATCCCTGAAAACAACAAACCCCGCATAGCGGGGTTTGTTGTTTGTGCCTGCGATCAACAGTACTACTTAGCAGGTCTTTTCTTGCGAGGTGTCACTTTCCTTGGACGTGCCGGTGTTTTTCTAACGGCGGTCTTCTTCTTCGAAGCGGCCTTTTTTTTGGTAGCCTTCTTCTTCGTAGCTACCCGCTTTTTAGCAACCTTCTTCTTGGTTGCTTTTTTCTTTACTACCCTCTTCTTTGCAGAGGCCTTCTTCTTAGCAACTCTCTTTTTCGTTGCTACCTTCTTTTTTGAGACTCTTTTCTTTGCCACGACTCTCTTCTTAGTCGTTGCCTTTTTCTTAGCAACCTTCCTTCTTGTGGTTACTTTCTTGGTTGTGGTTGAACGTCTGATTGCTGCCTTCTTTTTGGCGGCCTTTTTCTTCGCCATGTAACTTCCCTCCCGAGAACACTGCTTGATAGATGAACTGAGTATAATTCAGCTTTTAAAAAAAACCAGAATAGATGTCAATCTTTTTTCAATTAATTCAAATCGTTGTTGTAGATTGATGTCAGCTAAGTGGTGTTAATGGTGTTGTTTTTGTAAACAATGTCATCGCTATAATCATATTCAAGCTGTTAAGACGATGTAAACTTGTGAATAGATTCCTCAGTTATTACAGCATCGAGTGGAATATCCCAAGGATTGGTAGATAGCTTGGATACCAGTTGGAATTCATGTGCTAAACCAATCAGTTTGGGGCCTTGTAGTTGAGAACGCAGCTTACGATAAGCAAAGGTACGGTCATAATAACCACCTCCCATACCGACCCGATGACCCTTTCTGTCGAATGCGATCAGTGGAACAAACACCATATCCAAAGCCCATGGCTTGATCAGCTGTCGATGTTTGAAGCGGGGTTCCGGAATGCCAAAACAGTTGATTGTGAATTTATTGCTATGTGAGTAAGGGGCAAACCATAACCGGTTTGCAGGATGATAGCTTAATATCGGTAGAAAGGTTGATTTACCGGCCTGTAGTGCAAGTTGTAATAAGGGTGCCGAATCCATCTCACCACGCATGGCGTAGTAGAAGGCAATACGTTGACTCTGCCTGAATGGCTTGTAGTTAGAGGCTAGACGGAGAATTTTCTGGCTATGAAGCTTGAGAGTTTGTTGGCTTAGTTGTTGCCGCTGCGCTTTGATCTGCCGACGAAGTCGCTGTGTTTCCATTGCATAGGATGAGGTTGGATAAGAGACATCCCCCACATGTGCCGTCGCGTACCTTTGTTCTTGAACCAATGGGTTCAAGTGGGAACAACAGAGGCGCTTCAGGCTTTCCGCATGGAAACGGACATGCACACCGACACTTTCGTTATGTTCCCAGGGTAGATATTAGGCTCAAGAAAATACCCGGGTTGCTTACGAACACCGCAGGGGATGCCATAACTCTAGGCTAAACCTATTTTGATCAAAGTTCCAGTTGATTAGTTGTATTCAGTGCAATCTCGATCTTTTCCTGCAGGCTTTTTATACGGCGTGTGATGTTTTGTGAGCCGTCTTCTTTGGTTTGCTGAATGAGGAGCAGATCGTTGGCAATATTGAGTGCAGCCATTACAGCCACCCGTTCTGTACCAATGACACGTCCGCCCTGGCGGATTTCACGCATCTGGCCGTCAACGTAGGCTGCTGCTTGTAAAAGGGATTCTCGTTCTTCCGCCAGGCAGGAGATGCGGTACTCTTTGTCGAGAATATTGACAGTCACCGGCAGTTGATTGCTACTCACTGGGGTGCTTCCATCGACTTGAGTCGGGTAATCATGGCTTCAACACGGGTACGAGCCAGCTCTGTCTTCTCGATAAGGGCAGCTCGTTCGGTAACCAGATTGTCCTGTCTCACGCGCAGGGATTTATTTTCATCTTTGAGGTAGGAACAGGCACGTATCAGTTCTTCAACACGAATTTCAAGTGCGCGCAGGTCCATCTCTGCAGGGTTTTGTGTCTCTTTCTCAGTCATGGGCATCAATATAGTGGTCAGAATGTGGTGGGTCAATCTCTACAGCTGCATGTTATGATTTGTTCCTGATCATAGAGGAAAAAATGCATGATAGAGAATAGTCCGATGCCAGATTACTCGCGCCTTGAAGGCGCGATGAACTCAATCGGCCTCGATCTTGGTGCCAGTGAGATCCATGGCGTGATTTGCGGCTTGGTCTGTGCAGGTACCAGCCAGAGCCATGTAGACTGGATGGAAGCGCTTTTTGAGGATTGGCCCACGGAAGATCTGTTGGCACGTGAAGCCAGGGAGTTGATTGGCCAACTCTATTTCGCTACTCGGGACCAGATAGGCCACGAGAACCTCTCATTTATGCCATTTCTACCGGATGATTCTCAACCTATCACTGATAGGGCCAAGGGGTTGCGGGATTGGTGTGAAGGCTATCTATATGGACTAGGATTGGCTGGTGTCTCTGACCAACAGTTAGTTGGTGATGCCAAGGAGGCCTTGCAGGATATCACCCATTTTACACGGCTTGATTATGCGTCCCTTGATGATGGTGAGGCTACCGAACAAGCCTATTTGGAGTTGCAGGAGTTCCTTAAAGTTGTGACCTTGCTCATTTGGGGGGATTTGGCTGAAATCCGGGAGAATGTTCATGCTAGCGAGTGAATTCAAACGGCGTCGGCGTGAGTTAATGCGAATGATGGGTCCTGACAGCATTGCCATATTACCGACTGCACCACTGCTTATTCGCAATAGGGATGTGCACTACCCATATCGACCGGACAGTGACTTTTACTACTTAACCGGGTTTCCAGAGCCTGAAGCGGTACTGGTGCTGATACCGGGGCGTAAGCATGCAGAGTACATCCTGTTCAATAGAGAGCGTGACCCGATAAAGGAACAATGGGATGGTTCACGGACGGGGCAGGAGGGTGCTTGTATTGAATATGATGCCGATGACTCTTTTCCTATCGGTGATTTGGACGACATCCTTCCCCGCATGCTTGAACAGTGCGAACGGATCTTCTATGTGATGGGCTGCAATCCACAATTCGATAAACGCTTGTCGGAGTGGCTCAACGCCATTCGATGCGAATCCCGTAATGGTATGCAGGGACCTGTTGAAATTATTGCTCTGGATCACTATCTACATGAAATGCGGTTATATAAAAGCCGCTCCGAATTGAAAGTGATGCGACAGGCTGCACGCATTTCAGCCAAGGCACACAAAAAGGTGATGCAAGCTTGTAAAGCAGGGATGTGGGAGTATCAGCTGGAAGCTGAATTTGTACGTGAATGCTCCCATCAAGGTGCTAAGGCTCAGGCATATCCCCCGATTGTGGGTGCTGGAGCAAATGGTTGTACGCTTCACTATATTGATAATAAGGATAAGGTAGAGGATCAGCATATGCTGCTGATCGATGCAGGTTGTGAGTGGGATTTTTACGCTTCCGACATCACACGCACCTACCCTGTCAATGGATTGTTCAGCACACCTCAGCGACAGTTGTACGAACTGGTGCTTGCTGCACAGGAAGCAGCTATTGCCAAGGTCAAACCCGGCAATCATTGGAATGATCCTCATGATGCAGCCGTACGTACCATCACAAGGGGATTGATCAGGTTGGGTATCCTCAAAGGATTATTGGCAAAATTGATTCGTGAAGAGAAATACAAGACCTTCTTTCCACATCGGACCGGACATTGGATCGGAATGGATGTACATGATGTGGGTGACTATAAAGTGGATGGCACCTGGCGTTTATTTGAACCTGGTATGGCATTGACTATCGAACCAGGCCTCTACATTCCTGCAGGCACCAGAGGTATAGCTAAGAAGTGGTGGAACATCGGTATTCGAGTTGAAGACGATGTGGTTGTGACCAAGGATGGATGCGAAGTGTTGACCAAGGACATCGCAAAATCTGTAGCAGAGATAGAGTCTATTATGGCGGCATGAAATGTCAGATAATTTTGATATCTTGATTGTCGGAGGTGGTATGGTCGGCGCCAGTTTGGCCCGCTCGATCAGTGGACAGGGATTTAATATTGGTGTCATTGAAGCCTGGCCGCTGGCGTCTGTGACTCAGCCAAGCTTTGATGACAGGGTCATCGCACTCTCCTGGGGTAGTCGCGTCATCCTCCAGGCAATGGGTGTTTGGGATAAAGTACTACCCTCTGCGGAACCTATTCTCGATGTACACATCTCCGACCGAGGTCATTTCGGCTTTACCCGATTGAGTCATCAGCAGGAAGGTGTCGATGCATTGGGTTATGTGGTGGCAGCGAGAGCACTTGGTCAGGCCTTGTTAAAGGATCTGCAAGCTCAAACGGATATTGAATTGATTTGCCCCGCACGATTGAAAAGCTTTGCTGTAACTGCAACAGAGATCGAAGTCAGGCTTGAACAGGATAATGTTCAACGGCGTGTTAAAAGTCATCTGTTGGTGGCTGCAGACGGTGGTAATTCTCAAGTCAGGGGGTTTCTATCGATTCCTCTGAAGGAGAAGTCTTACGGACAAACAGCGATCATTGCAAATCTGCGCTGTGAACGACCTCACCAAGGCGTCGCGTATGAGCGCTTTACCGATACCGGTCCTCTTGCGCTCCTGCCCATGACTGAGGATCGTCTCTCCATGGTATGGACTGCGAAGGATGCGCAAGTGGGGGAATTGATGGCCCTTCAGGATGAGCAGTTTCTTGCCAGGTTGCAGGATCGATTCGGTTATCGCCTGGGAATATTGCATGAGCTGGGGAAAAGAGTCGCTTATCCATTGTGTTTGCGTCAAGCCACCGAACAAGTGCGTCCCCGTGTAGCGTTGATCGGTAATGCAGCGCATGCTATTCATCCTGTAACAGGTCAGGGATTCAATCTCGGACTAAGGGATGTCGCGGTGCTTGCAGATTTATTGAGTGGCGCTGCGCAGGCAGCGCAGGATCCAGGTGAACTTTCACTGTTGAAAAGTTATGAAAAATGGCGACAAAAAGATCAGAACGCAGTTGCATTGATTACGGATGGCCTGGCACGTCTGTTCGCCAATCCGTTTGGTCCATTGCGATTGGTGCGTAACCTGGGTTTGGTCAGTCTCGATGTGGCACCCAGCCTTAAACACTTGCTGGCACGTCAATTCATGGGTATCAATGGCCGTTTACCACGGCTGGCACGGGGGGTCTCACTTGACCGATCCTGAAGTTGTTGATCAGTACGACCTGCTCATTGTTGGTGGCGGCATGGTGGGGTGTGCACTGGGTTGTGCAGTTGCCGATGCTGGATTGCAGGTCTGCCTGTTGGAGGCAAGGGAACCACAACGAAAGTGGCCATTGGATGAAGTTGATCTTCGGGTCTCTGCTCTGACACGGGCTTCGCAACGTATACTTGAAAACCTTCAGGCTTGGTCACGTATGGCTGAGTTGCGCGTCAGCCCCTATACCGATATGGAAGTATGGGATGCAGGGGGCGATGGTCGCATCCATTTCAGTGCGGAGGAGATCGGTGAAGCCAATCTGGGGCATATTGTTGAAAATCGTGTTACCCGGTTGGCGTTATGGGAACGGTTGGAGTCTCTGTCCAATGTTACCTTGCACTATCCCGCGAAGGTCACAGATTTGCAGTTGGGGGATGAACCTGCCGTTGTTTTACAAGGTGGAGATCGACTGACCGCAAAGCTAATCGTTGCCGCTGATGGACGGGATTCACAAATGCGTCAGATGGCAAACATCGGTACCCGAGGCTGGGGTTACGATCAACATGCCATCGTCGCCACGATCAGGCCTTCTCTGCATCATCAACACACCGCAAGGCAGCGATTTATGAAGCGTGGTCCATTGGCGTTATTACCCCTTGATGACGGGCGTTGTTCCATTGTCTGGTCTACATCGCCAAGCCACGCAGAAGCGTTGATGGCACTGACTGATGAAATGTTCTGCCATCAGCTGACCGGGGCTATCGAAGCGACACTGGGAGAGATTCTGGATGTCGGGCCACGAGGTGTATTTCCATTACGACTTGGACATGCTGATACCTATATAGGGCCTGGACTGGCATTGGTGGGAGATGCCTCCCATGCGATCCATCCGCTGGCGGGACAGGGGGTCAATCTGGGTTTCATGGATGCGATGACCCTGGCCGAGGTGGTGATCGATGCCTATGCAGCGGGTAAGAAGATAGGGTCAACAGCCTCATTGCGGCGCTATGAACGAGCACGCAGGGGACCGAATATGGTCATGCTCGGGGCCATGGATGCCTTTAAGCGCATCTTCAGTAATGAGGTAGTGCCGCTCAAACTGATGCGAAACATTGGCCTGAATGTGGCAGATCGGTCGGGTTTTGTTAAGCGGCAACTGGTGCGTCGGGCAATGGGATTGAGTGGTGAGTTACCACGCTTAGCAAGATAAGCTGACCGCGATAGGCTATGTAAATTTGATAAAAAATGGGAATTCTGTCCCGAATACACAATTCATTCATTGTCCTCCATTCAGGATTGATGTAGGTGATACCTAATAGATTCGTATTTTCAGGCGGGACAGAGGCAAATATGAAAACGCTACTTTCCATTAAAACGCTCAATCGGCTTTCGGTTATCTTCGCGTTCGCTCTTCTCTCTGCCTGTGGCGGCGGGGGTAGCAGCAGTAGCGGTGACAATCCTCCACAGACGACTTCTGACAGAACCGGGTCTGTCGGCATCATGTTGACCGATGCCCCGGCTGATCCGGCACTATTCTCATCCATCAACGCGACCATTGAGCGCATAGAGTTGATCGGTGGAGATGAGGGACGGGTGGAGATCTTTAACGGACCGGCTGAGACGATCGATCTACTGAGTCTGCGCCATGAGTCAATGCCTTTCGCCTTCCAGGATGATGTGCCTGAGGGTACTTATTGTAAAATTCGTTTGACTCTTGCCAATCCTGATGGGCTTGAGTTGGTCCTCGCTGAAGATGGGACAAGCCACTATCCGAAACTCCCGGGTAATGGCAAGCTCGACCTACATGCCCGTGGCTGTTTTACCCTGTCTGCAGGTGATTCGATTACTTTGCAGCTTGACCTTGATGCCGGCAATTCTATTCATATTGTGCGACGAGGTAATAGGGATAGCTTTAATTTTCGCCCGGTTGTCTTCGTCGATGTTCTGGATGCCGAGTTCACTGGCCGGTTGGTGCGTCTGGATGGTGTGATAAGGGGGATAGACAGTGACACCAATTCACTCTTGCTGTGCGATGCCCTACCCTCTGATCAGTCTCATGATCGGGACTGTATAACGATTTTTCTCGGTGCAGACTCAGCCTTCTTTGACAATATCGACTCCGCTTATCAAGCGTGATGCACGTCCTTTGAATGAGTTACTGACCGAACTCAATCTAGGTAATGTGACCTCTGTGGTCGGACTCTACCGTTCTTTTGATTATCCCTATGAGGATCTCGATATTCCATCTGATGCCTATCCCCCGTCTGGAGAGTGCCGTGTCTGGTTGGCGGGTGTTGAAGTGATTGATCAGCCTGATGCTGGACTCTGCAACGAGTTGGAAGCATCCCTGCCAACCGATGCGGTATTGATTGATGATGAGGGAGCGATCGTACGGGATCATCGCCCGCGCATGGCTATTGATGGGCTTGCTGTGGAGATGGGTGAATTTTCACAGCATGAGGGAGTGGTCTCCTCCGATGCCGATACGCAAGGTTTTACAATGGAGGCAGAACCCGCCGATCTGTTGAGTGTTGAGCTGCAAAGTCCGACAGGCTTTAACGGTACTCGGATTCTCGCCAAGAATGGAGAGTTACTCGACTACACTTCGATCATTGTGCCCCGTCTGCTCCAGGTCGATGGGGTAGAGTTGACTGCAACCGATTCGCTCAAGGCCGCGGTTATCATTGTGGATCAGTCAGACAGCAGCAGTATGGCTGTGGCAGAAGGGACTGTGGCCAGTGTTCAGACAGGAGGATTTATCCTGTCACCTGAGGCGGGCACAACCCCCTGTGGTGTGGTCGGTGATCTGGTGGTGAGTCTCACGGATGATGTCACAATAACAACAGTGACTATTACCGATGATACGGCAGATGTTATGCCTGATGGTGTGCTTGAGGCAGGACAGTCTGTGGCTCTGAATGGTGTCTGTGAAGCAGGGGGATTGACTGCGGATAACCTTGTGATCGTTGATGACCAACGATTGTGAGGTTATTCACGATTGGCAAGCACTAGGCAGCAGGGTATAGTCGTCTCCTCGATCCACCCCTGTGGGAGAGTCCGGTAACAACCGGCGCCGAAGGCGCAATTCCGCCCGGAATCGCTCAGGCAAAAGGACCGTGGGGGGAAGTCTGACAGGACTTAGGTCGACTCTGGAGAGCGGTGTGACAACACCCACCGACGGGGCAGGCGCTTGATTCACTATTGGGATTGTTAGGGAGTGCTCGCTCACTAACCTACACCAGAGTGAAGGCGTCAAACTCTCAGGTTTTGGACAGAGGTGCGGCGCAGGTGAGCAATCATCTGCGCCGCCCTTTTTGCGTTATGAACCGGGAGAAATGATGAGTAAGCAGACAGTTCTTTATGAGAAGCATCAGGCCATGGGCGCTCGACTGGTACCCTTTGGTGGTTGGGATATGCCTTTGCATTATGGTTCACAGTTGGACGAGCATCATCAGGTCCGACGTGATGCGGGTATGTTCGATGTTTCACATATGACAGTGGTCGACCTAAAAGGCGGTGGGGCTAAGTCCTACTTGAGGTATCTGCTGGCCAATGATGTTGCACGATTAAAAGAGAGCGGCAAAGCACTCTATTCATGCATGCTCAACGAGCAGGGTGGTGTAGTCGATGACCTGATCGTCTACTATCTGAACGATGAGTGGTATCGTATGGTGGTCAATGCCGGCACGACAGAGAAGGATCTGGCCTGGCTGGATCGAATGTCTACTGAATACGATGTCACTATCACACCCCGTCACGATTTGGCGATGATTGCAGTGCAGGGCCCAAACGCACGAGCCAAAGCATTACCCCTATTATCCGCCAATTTGCAGCAGACGGGTGCTGAGTTAAAGCCCTTTAATGCCGTTGCTGATGGTGAATGGTTTGTTGCTCGTACCGGTTATACCGGAGAAGATGGTTTTGAGATCATGTTGCCTGGTGAAAGGGCCGCACACTTTTGGCAGCAGTTGAACGATGTGGGCGTAGCTCCCTGCGGGCTTGGTGCCCGCGATACGCTGCGTCTTGAAGCAGGCATGAACCTGTATGGTTCTGATATGGATGAAGAGACCTCACCATTGGAGGCAGGGCTCGGATGGACTGTTGCCTGGGAACCTGAAGCACGCAATTTTGTCGGCCGCCCTGTTTTGGAACGACAACGTAAAGATCCACAAAAAAAGCGTTTCGTGGGTTTGGTCTTGACCGGACGTGGTGTGCTGCGTAACCATTTGAAACTGTTTGACGGACAACAAGCGATCGGTGAGATTACCTCTGGTGGATTTGCCCCCACCTTGGAACGATCCATCGCCTTGGCCCGTGTCGAACCGGATATTGGTGGGACCTGTGAGGTTGAGATTCGTGGTAAACGGGTAGCGGCACAAGTGGTCAAGCCCCCTTTTGCACGCAACGGCAAGGCCACTATCACCCTATAAAGTGAAAAACGCTTATCGATAGGTTTCAACCTCTAACTAATTTCCTAAAGGATAGAAAAATGAGTAATACACCTACTGACCGCCGTTATGCAAAATCTCACGAATGGTTAAAAGATGAAGGTGATGGCAGCTTCACTATCGGGATTACTGATCATGCCCAGGGGCTGTTAGGTGACCTGGTGTTTGTCGACCTGCCTGAGGTCGGTACCGCGGTCGAAGCCGGCAATGACTGTGCTGTTGTGGAGTCGGTAAAGGCCGCCTCTGATGTCTATAGTCCAGTGACTGGTGAAGTTATCGCTGTCAATGAAGCACTGGATGGTGCGCCAGAAACTATCAATGATGATGCATTCGGCAATGGCTGGATGTTCAAGGTCAAGGTGGCAGATGCGGGTGAGTCGGATAGTCTTCTCGATGCTGCCGGCTATGATGCCTTGATCGCCGAGGAAGAGTAAGGTACGCATTTTTTTCTGCCATCCATGACGAGACAGATATGCCATTTATCCCCCATACAGAAAAAGATATCAGAGAGATGCTTGCTACCATCGGGGTAGATCATATCGATGCACTTTTTGATGAGATACCCAGTGAATTGCGTTGTGGTGAACTGGATGCGATTCCACCCGGAATGCCTGAAATGGAGGTCTCCCGACTGATGCAGACGCGTGCTCGCGCAGATGGACAGCCGCTCTGTTTCATCGGTGCCGGTGCTTATGATCACCATATTCCTGCTGCTGTATGGGAGTTGACGACCCGCGGTGAGTTCTACACTGCCTATACCCCTTACCAGGCGGAAGCGAGTCAGGGTACGCTGCAACTCTTATATGAGTACCAGTCAATGATGACCGCCTTGACCGGCATGGCTGTCTCCAATGCCTCCCTCTACGATGGTGCGTCAGCTTTGGCCGAAGCAGTTTTGATGGCGGTTCGAGGGAATCGTAAATCGAAGTCAAAACGCATTCTTCTGCCTCGAAATTTGCACCCTACCTATCGTCGTGTGGTACACACAATAGTATGCAATCAGCAGATTGAGCTGGTCGAAGTCGGTTATGACAGTGTTACCGGATCTATCGATCGTGCAGAGCTGGAGCGCTATAGCGGCGAGGACTTTGCCGCATTGGTTATTCCGCAACCCAACTTTTTCGGCGTCCTGGAAGCAGTGGATGAACTGACTGACTGGGCGCATGACAACGGCATGTTGGCCATTGCTGTGGTGAATCCTATGGCAATGGCGATCCTGAGACCTGCCGGTGAATGGGGAGATCTGGGGGCTGATATCTGCTGTGGTGAAGGGCAGCCTTTGGGTTCACCGGTGGCTTCAGGTGGTCCCTATTTTGGTTTTCTGTGCAGTACAGGCAAGTTGGTCCGCCAGATGCCTGGTCGTATCATCGGCAAGACGGTGGATCTGGATGGTAAGACCGGTTATGCCCTTACCTTGCAGGCGAGAGAACAACATATTCGCCGCTCTAAGGCGACATCCAATATCTGTACTAACCAGGGTTTGATGGTCACTGCCGCTACCATCCATATGACTCTGATGGGTGGAGAAGGATTACAGCGTGTTGCGGCGGCCAGCCATGCCAATACAGGTAAGCTGACTCAAGCACTGACCTCGTTGCCGGGTGTAGAAACCGCTTTCAAAGGGGCTGTGTTCCATGAACGGGTTTTACGTCTGCCGATTGAAGTGACAAAGGCTCTACGCGCTTTGGCCGCCCACAATGTTTTGGGTGGTTTTGATTTAAGCGACGACTATCCGGAGCTGGGCGATGCGGTTCTGGTTTGCGCCACTGAGTTGCGTAATAACGATGATATTGAAAACTACCGGGGTAAGCTGGAGCGAGTCATCCAGTCGCAAGTACAGACACCCTGCCAGTTGAAACCGGATTGGTGAGAGGAATAACATGATCTACGAACACTCACGAGTTGGGCGTCGGGCAATGGCTCAGGCACCGTCGGAAAAGGTTGACATGGCTGGTATTCCTGATGCTATGCTGCGCACATCACAGCCACCTCTTCCCGAGGTTTCAGAGATGCAGGCAGTGCGGCATTTTACCCGCTTGTCACAGAAAAACTTCTCCATTGATACCCAGTTCTATCCATTGGGTTCATGCACCATGAAATACAATCCACGGGTCTGCAATACCCTGGCAAGCCTGCCAGGGATGCTTTCCCGCCACCCCCTGGCACCGGATACTCACAGCCAAGGGTTTATGGCCTGTCTTTATGAACTGCAGGATATTCTCAAGACCGCCACAGGTATGCATGCAGTCTCGCTGACGCCGGCTGCCGGTGCCCAGGGCGAGTTTGCAGGGGTAGGGATGATTCGTGCCTACCACGATGACCGGGGTGACAAGGAACGCAGTGAGATTCTTGTGCCTGACGCTGCACACGGTACCAATCCCGCTTCGGCGGTGATGTGTGGCTACAAGGCAAGGGAAATTCCTACCGGAAGCGATGGTGATATCGATATCGAGGCCTTGAAGTCTGCTCTGGGGCCGCAAACAGCCGGTATTATGCTCACCAACCCGTCGACGGTTGGTGTCTTTGAACAACGTATCAAAGGGATTGCCGAGCTGGTGCATGCTGCCGGTGGCCTGCTCTATTACGATGGAGCCAACTTAAACGCGATTCTGGGTAAAGTCCGTCCAGGTGATATGGGCTTCGATGTCATTCATATGAACCTGCATAAGACCTTTTCCACACCGCATGGTGGTGGTGGTCCCGGTGCAGGTCCTGTTGGTGTCAGTAAGCGACTAGAACCCTATCTGCCCATACCCATGGTCGATTTCGACGGTAATGACTACCGTTGGCTGACAGAGCGGGATCGACCCGATTCCATAGGACGCCTCTCCGCCTTTGCCGGCAATGCCGGGGTGCTGATACGTGCCTATATCTATGCCCGCTTATTGGGTCGAGAAGGTATGCATCGTGTATCAGAATATTCCACACTGAATGCGAACTATCTGCTGAAGCGTTTGATGGAAACAGGTTTCGACGCGGCCTATCCTGAACGCCGTGCCAGTCACGAATTTATTCTGACCTTGAAGAAACAGGCCAAGGAGTTAGGCGTCAATACCATGGATTTCGCCAAACGGTTACTTGATTACGGCGTGCATGCGCCGACCACCTACTTTCCCTTGTTGGTGCCGGAGTGTCTGTTGGTGGAACCGACGGAGACAGAGGCAAAAGAGGATCTCGATCGGTTTGTCGAGATCATGCGGACCATTAAACAGGAGGCGGAGAGTCAACCTGACATGGTCAAACAGGCACCGCATACGATGCCGGTGAGGCGCCTCGATGATGTGCGTGCAGCTCGTGAGCTCGATCTGGCCTGGAAGCCTGGTGACTAGGAGCCTGTCGGACTTAGTGATGAATCTACTGTGGAAAAGCCATTTTGGCCAGATTCCCCGATTAAATTCGTTAAATAGGCTCACTATTCGCCTCATTTAATCGATAAATCTGACTCAAAATGGCTTTTCCTCGCTACGATCACCTAAGTCCGGCAGACTCCTAGACAGGTATGAATGTCTGATTGTACATAGTGATAATTATCCGCCAATGAACGCAAATAAACGCGAATAGGATCTGGTTTAATCAACAGGTTGTTGGATGAATAATTACCTTGTTTAGTCAGTGCACATCAGTAGATGGCCGCTAACTGCAGGGAGCCAGACTAAAATTGAGCGTTTCTGGACGGCTCCTGGATAGGGACTTACACACTCCTTAACGCCAGCTATTGTGAATAACTGAAATCGACAAGAGGTAACTATGTCGGCCTTAATCTGTGGCTCATTCGCCTTCGATACCATCATGGTCTTCCATGACCATTTCAAGCATCACATCCTGCCGGAGCAGGTGCACATTCTCAATGTCTCTTTCCTGGTGCCCGATATGCGGCGAGAGTTTGGGGGGTGTGCTGGGAATATTGCCTATAACCTGAATATGCTGGGTGGTGAGGGAAAACCGGTGGGTACGGTGGGCGAGGATTTTGCTCCCTATGCCAAATGGATGGATGAATGTGGCGTCAATCGCGATCAGTTGCTGGAGATACCGGGTAGCTACACTGCCCAGGCCTATATTACAACTGACAAGGATGATAATCAGATTACCGCCTTCCATCCCGGGGCAATGAACCAGGCTCATCAGATCGATGTCTCAAAGATTGATGGCTGTACACTGGGTATGGTCTCGCCGGATGGGCGGCAGGGCATGATCGATCATGCGGCACAGTTTGCCACTAGCGGGGTGCCATTTATATTTGACCCCGGTCAAGGCATGCCTATGTTCGAGGGCGATAGTCTGCTGACATTTGCTGAGCAGGCAAGTTGGTTGGCTTTCAATGACTATGAAGCGATGTTGATGCAGGAGCTCACCGGTAAGAGTCTGAAGCAGCTGGCGCAGATGGTGGAGGGTGTCATCGTTACCCGTGGTGGTGAAGGGTCTGAGATCATTACCCGTGAGAAAACCTATACTATTCCTACTGCACCGACAAAAGCTGTGGTTGATCCTACGGGGTGTGGCGATGCGTATCGTGCCGGGCTGTTATATGGCCTGATGAACGATATGGACTGGGAGACCACCGGCCGAATAGCGGCATTGATGGGCGCTATTAAGATTGAGCAGGCGGGCACACAGAATCACTTTGTATCTGCAGAGGAGCTGAGCCACCGCTTTGAGAAGGCATTTGATTACAAGTTTTGAGGATTGAGGATTGAGGATTGAGTTATGAGTCGTGTCGTTCGCTTTGCGCACAAACTTTTCTCAATTTAAAAAGAGCTGTGTGCGTAGCGCACACATTTACTCAAAACTCATAACTTAAAACTCATTTAAGAATCCACCGAGAGAGAACCATGTCCGGACATTTGAAAGAGAGTGAATTTGTTCCCCTCAATCTAGCTGTGTTGACGGTTTCTGATAGCCGCACTGAAGAGACCGACAAGTCGGGTCTGACCCTTAAGGAGAGGGCACTCGAGGCGGGACATCATGTGGTTGAGAAGTCCATCGTACCGGATGATATCTACCAGATGCGGGCTATCGTATCGCGCTGGATAGCAGATACAAAAGTGCACGTGATTGTCTCCACCGGTGGGACCGGTATAACAGGACGTGACAGCACCCCGGAAGCGCTGCTGCCACTGTTCGATAAATCAATTGAGGGATTCGGTGAACTCTATCGCTCGATTTCTCTGGAAGAGATCGGTACCTCCTCGATTCAGTCCCGTGCTATCGCCGGGTTGGCCAATGGTACCTTGATATTCTGCCTGCCGGGATCTACCGGCGCCTGCCGCACTGGTTGGGATAAGATACTCAAGTCACAACTCGATATGCGTACCCGACCCTGTAATTTCGCGCAGATGTTTCCCCGCTTGCTGGAGGTCTAAGATGGCTGATTGTGATTGCGATAGTCATCAACAAACGCTGAAACCAGTGGATGAGGCACTGGCCTTTCTCCTTGATCAGGTTAAACCGATTGTACAGCGAGAGACGGTTCCTCTCAGTGAAGCATTGGGACGCGTGTTGGCAGATCCTGTCAGTAGCCGGATCGATGTTCCCCCGTGGGACAATAGCGCCATGGACGGTTACGCTGTCAATACCCAGGATCTGCAAAATTCGACGACCCGATTGCAAGTGGAGCAGCGTATTCCTGCCGGATCAGCAGGCACAGAGCTCCTGCGCGGGACTGCAGCGCGGATCTTTACTGGTGCTCCGGTACCGGTCGGCACCGATGCCGTGGTCATGCAGGAGGTCTGCAAAGCTGAAGGCCAGGATGTCCTGGTAATGGAAAAGCCAACCTCAGGTGCCAATATCCGCAAGGCCGGCGAAGATATTCTGCAGGGAGAGGAGATACTGGCGGCAGGACTTCGGTTAGAGCCCCAACACCTGGGTCTGGCCGCATCGGTTGGTGTGGCTGAGCTGTCGGTCTTTCGTCGATTGCGGGTAGCCGTCTTCTCCAGTGGTGATGAGCTGGTTATGCCCGGTGAGGAATTAGGGTCCGGACAGATCTATAATTCCAACCAGTTCACGCTGACCGGCCTGTTAGAGCGATTGGGTTGCGAGGTGGTGCAACTCGGGATTGTTGAAGATACCCTGGAGGCAACCTGTGAGGCCTTGTCCCAAAGTGCCGAAGAGGCCGATCTGGTGCTTGCGTCAGGCGGGGTCTCAGTTGGTGAGGAGGATCATGTCAAACCTGCTGTTGAGCAGCTTGGCTCTCTGGATCTATGGAAGATTGCCTGTCGTCCTGGCAAGCCGTTGGCGTTTGGTCACATCAACGGTACACCGTTTCTGGGTGCGCCGGGCAATCCTGTCTCCCTGTTCATTACTTTTTCAATCTTTGCCAGGCCGTTCATCCTGCGTATGCAAGGTCTAACCCAGGGGGTCCTGCCGATACCGATCAGTGTCATTGCCGGGTTTGATAAAGCAGCCGCAGATAAACGTCAGGAGTATGCACGAGGGCACCTTGAGCTGGATGACCAGGGGCAGGCGGTGGTTCGTCTCTATCCCAATCGCTCATCGGGTGTCTTGAGCTCAGTGGTTTGGGCCAATGGGATTGCAGTATTACCACCACTGACGGCTATCTCTCCGGGTGATCACGTAGACTTTATTCCATTCAATGAGTTGATGTCATGATTCAACTCCTTTTCTTTGCCCGTTTTCGTGAAGAGCTTGGTGTGGAGTCAGAACAGCTTGAGATTGAAACCCTGAGTTGCGTTGGAGACCTGCTTGATCGTTTACAGCAGCGCGGAGAAACCTGGGCACGTCTGTTTGCAGAGGATCAGCGGGTGATGATGGCGGTCAATCAGGCGGTGGCTGACAGAAAAACACCGCTGGGAGAGGGTGACGAAGTGGCACTGTTTCCTCCCGTTACCGGTGGCTGACCGGTGAATAGCATACGTGTACAAGTCGAGCCGTTCGATCCGAATCACGAGGTTGATCTGTTACGTGACAACGACCCCTCAATAGGTGCCGTAGTCACCTTTATCGGCCTCATGCGTGATATCAATGAAGGTGACAAGGTCAGTCGTTTGTTTCTTGAGCATTACCCTGGAATGACGGAGAGGGCTCTGCAGGAGATTGTTGATGAGGCAAATTCTCGCTGGGAGCTACAACACTGTCGGGTGGTCCACAGGGTGGGTGATTTGCGACCAACCGACCCCATCGTGCTGGTGGCTGTCGCCAGTCTTCATCGAAAGGAGGCCTTTATGGCCTGTGAGTTTATTATCGACTACCTGAAGACAAAAGCACCGTTTTGGAAAAAGGAATCGACGCCTGATGGGGAGCGCTGGGTCGATGCCAGAGAGAGCGATGATAAAGCGTCTCTGCATTGGCATGCCCAATAACTGAACCCACCTGAGATGAGTTGGTGAAGTTACCAGTCTAAGGGGGTACCGGGATGCGCGGGGCATCCCGGTCGGAAGGGAGCTATTTCTTATTCGAGTTCAGTAAAACCTGTTCGAAGATATTCCTTTTGATGCGACTGCGAATCGGCTCAGGCAGATTGTGCCAGGCCTTGGCAACTTCAATGGCCTCATCGTCCATCACCGTGGGTGCGGTTTCACCAAACATTAACCATGCAGGATTGACATCCAGTACCTGGGCGATCTCATCGATCTTTCTGGGACGGAGGCTTTTGCCGTTCTCAATCTTCTGAATAACAGCCTGATTGGTACCGGCACGAAGCGCCAACTCTTCCTGGGTCCAGCCTCTTTCCCGTCGTTTCCTGCGTAATCGAGAGCCTAAAGTATCCATTTCCCGCGGTATGTATGTTTCAAATTTTTGTGCGTGTACGTAGCTCATGGTCCTTCCCGTTGGATGCGTGGTGGGTTTGCATCGTCTGTACGTGGTAGCGGCGCAGCAATCAAAAACTTGACACTCTGTAGAAGCCCGTCACGACGCTTGCGAAATAAATTCCAGAACCAACGGAAAATGTGACCTTGTTCACACTATACTATCACGCTGTAAGTGTCATGAAATTGTTGATTTACGTTTTTCTGTCACATTAGCGAATGCCGTTCCTGTGATAACATTCTCTGCCATGATGACCTACCCGGACATAGACCCTGCAATATTGACCCTGGGGCCTGTGAGTATTTACTGGTACGGGATGACCTATCTGATCGGCTTTTTTGGAGGCTGGTGGTTAGGTCGTATACGGGTTGGAAAGCCGGGTATGGTGTGGCGTGCCAATCAGGTAGACGATATCGTCTTCTATATCGTTCTCGGTGTCGTCCTGGGTGGGCGTGTCGGTTATATTCTGTTCTATGATTTAGACACTTTCCTCGTCAATCCACTCTCTTTTTTCAAGGTCTGGGAAGGAGGGATGTCTTTTCACGGCGGCCTGTTAGGCGTGCTGCTGGCAATGTGGTATTTTGCGCATAAGGAAGGACGCACATTCTTTGATGCCACGGACTTTATCGCGCCGCTTGTCACCATTGGTCTAGGCGCTGGCCGTATTGGTAACTTCATCAATGCAGAGCTGTGGGGTAGGGTCACTGACTTACCTTGGGGAATGCGTGTCCCCTGTCATGTGGCAGAGGGGTTGTGTACGAGACTTGGCCTGCCTATGAATGCGCAGTACTCGCTTCCGGTACACCCAAACCAGCTGTATGAGTCTTTTCTTGAAGGGGTTGTGTTGTTTTTGATCTTATGGATCTATTCGGCCAAACCCAGGCCAAGAATGGCGGTTTCAGGTCTGTTTTTGGTCTGTTACGGGCTTTTTCGTTTTGCTGTTGAGTTTGTGCGTTTACCAGATCAGCATATAGGTTATATTGCCTTCGGCTGGGTCACCATGGGGCAGCTGCTGAGTGTGCCGATGATCCTGTTTGGTATCTTGCTCCTCTACCTGGCTCACATCCCCAAAAACAGTCACTGACCATTGTTTTCTAAGGTATTCAATGTATACAAACATAAGTGTATTGCTGTTCTTCCATGGCCATTTTTTGACTATTCACAAAGTGAAATGGAAGTGACAACATGAGACAGTATCTCGATCTAATGCGTCATGTGCGCGATCATGGTGTCGTCAAAGAGGACAGAACGGGGACCGGTACCCGAAGTGTCTTTGGCTATCAAATGCGTTTTGACCTCGGAGATGGTTTTCCCTTGCTGACAACCAAACAGTTGCATCTGCGCTCTATCATTCATGAGTTGCTCTGGTTTCTGAAAGGGGATACCAATATCCGCTATCTGAAGGAGAACGGGGTCAGTATTTGGGATGATTGGGCGGATGAAAAGGGTGACCTTGGACCTGTCTATGGTTATCAGTGGCGCTCCTGGCCAGCCCCTGACGGTGGACAAATAGACCAAATCAGCCAGCTGGTGCTACAGATCCGGGAGAATCCCGATTCCAGGCGACTGATCGTCTCTGCCTGGAATCCTGCTCAGGTTGAACATATGGCACTGCCGCCATGCCACTGTCTGTTTCAGTTCTATGTTGCTGAAGGCAGGCTCTCATGCCAGCTCTATCAGCGTAGCGCCGATATTTTCCTCGGTGTGCCTTTCAACATAGCATCCTATGCGCTACTGACCATGATGATGGCTCAAGTAACAGGATTAGAGGCCGGTGAGTTTATCCATACATTCGGTGATGCCCATCTCTATAGCAATCATCTTGAGCAGGTTGATCTGCAGCTTGCACGCGAGACCCGCACCTTGCCCGGTATGCACATCAATCCACAGGTCAAAGATATCTACGATTTTCGCTTCGAGGACTTCGAGCTGATCGACTATGAACCGCATCCCCATATCAAGGCGCCCGTCGCAGTCTAATGGTAGATGCTATGCCAATCATCTCTCTGATTGCGGCAATGGCTCAGAATGGTGTTATCGGGCGTGATAACCGTCTACCTTGGCATCTGCCAGCCGACTTGAAACACTTCAAGGCTTTGACACTGGGAAAGCCCATTGTCATGGGACGCCGCACTTGGGAGTCGCTGCCGGGGGTACTGCCGGGGCGGCAACATATTGTTGTAACCCGTGATCAGGACTACCGGGCACAGGGCTGCAGGGTTGTCTATTCTGTGGATGAAGCGATGCAAGCCGTCGGTGAAGCACCTGAAGTGATGATTGTGGGTGGCGGCGGCTTCTATGAAGCGATGATGCCTCGAGCAGACCGCCTCTATCTAACCCTGGTAGAGGCTGATATAGACGGAGATACTTACTTTCCGGACATCGACTGGGAAGTCTGGCATGAGGTCAGTTGCGAGCGTCACCCGGCAGACGACAGGAATGCCTACCCCTATACATTTCTTGAACTGAAGCGTGCAATTCACCCAGTGGGTGACAATGCCTATTGAACTCGTTGTGTACGCCCAGCATGGGTATGAACTAATGAGGTGAAAGTCCTCTGTAGGAAGGTCACCATCCTTAGCGATTTCAAGCTATTAGAT
>JAHXHU010000136.1 GCA_025656375.1 Candidatus Thiodiazotropha sp. (ex Ustalcina ferruginea)
GGGACTTCTTCATTGTAGATTCTCCTTTTCGTAATCATAATTGGAAAATTCTACTTTTGAACCCCGTTATTTTTTGGGGGGATTACCGCCTGAGCCCAGTCACTGAACTGGGGTACGGCGAAGATGGCCTCTCCTATCGCACGATGCATGTCGGAGACCAGCATGACCCCCATCTCACGCTGTGGGAACTGACGTGCATAGTCCAGAATGTGACCATGTACTTCTGTACCCTTGCCCGCTTCCTGGGCACGGATAGCACTACCGACCAAGGCAGCGGCGACAGCATACTGCAAATCGATCTCATCCGGAGCAGACACCTCCTCGCCAGCAATAATGGCATCCAGGTCGGGCAGTTTGTCCAGACTGTTGACAAAGGCATTTAACTCCACACCGGCAGCAGGTCCCACGCAAGCCTGCAATGCAGCTTGCATGAGTTGTGGGTGACCAGCAAATTTTTGCAGTGCCCGATGAGCAAACTCCCAAGAACGAGGGGAGGGGAAGGCCACCGGATTGTGTGCCGGATCGAAGTCGAACAGTAATTCAGGTCGAAAGCGTAAAAAAGCGATGATACGTTCGTCGATGTTATGATGATAGGCCCAGGCAACCCAGTCATCCAGATTGGTCTCCACTTCGAAGTGAGAGAAGCGATTAGCCAATGGCGCAGGCATACTATAGGTGACGCCACGGTCACCCTGTCGATTACCTGCTGCAAAGATGGCCCAACCTTTCGGCACCTGATACTCGCCTAAACGCCGGTCGAGAATAAGCTGGTAAGCAGCTGCTGAGACTGTAGGTGGTGCTGAGGTAATCTCATCCAGGAACAGGATGCCCTCCTGTCCATGCCGTTCACTATCCGGCAGAATCGAGGGGATGGCCCAGTCGACGCTGCCGTTCACTCGAAAGGGGATACCCCGGAGATCGCTGGGCTCCATCTGTGAGAGTCGGATATCGATAACCGGCGAATTATGGGTCAGTGCGACTTCCCTCACCATGTCTGATTTACCGACACCAGGCGCTCCCCAGAGCATGACGGGCGTATGGTGACCGGCTCGGGTACTGATGAATTCCTGTTCCAGGATTGTGAGCAACTGAATAGGGCGCATGGTAATTTCCTAGTCAAAAAGATTTCTGACCGCCCGGGCCAGTTGTTTATAGACTTCAGGGCCATCCACATCCATCACCTGGTCGATGACCCAGCGATTGTCATGCTCATCGCTACCCATCACCTGTTGAATCTCAAAGCCAAGATGACGCAGAAAGGGGTAGCTGGGGCCATCCTTACTGAAGTTGAATTCAGCGTATTCAACTGATCGGAGGTTAAACAGGGCGATGAATTGGTTGGCATGATCACCGGGGCCGAGCAGATCGGCTGCGTTGTCCCGGTAGTGATCGGCGAGTTTCATTACAAGCGCGGTAATGATAGCGCCCCGGCTCTCATTGTCGACCATGCCGTGGATCAGACGATCGCTGATCTGTACTTCGTAGGCTAAATACTCGGCAATCACCGCCAGCCGCTGACAGTCATCTTCATAGACAAAGTGCTTGCCGTGCAATGTGATAGCTTTGTCCAGTGCAATGCGCCAAGCTATGAATGCGACAGCGCCTCCAAGCTCATCTGCAGAGTGTGAGGCATCCTCATCGTGCCACTGACTTTTAATTCTGATGGCCAATACATTTCTCCTCTATTCCATCCACACACAGTCGGTGGGGACTGAAAAGCAGTCAAGTCGTTTTGGGGAAGATGCCACCGGAGTTCGATGGTGCTTGTACTGCAGGCTCAATAACCAAGCATTTTACTTGGTATAGGCTGGATTTCAACCTGGAATCCTCAGTTGACCACTATGCACGTTACCTTTCACTGTGTTCAACTGAGGATTCCAGGTTCAATGATTCAGGGGAAAAACAGGGTTGGATCTCATTATTTGGCCCTTTTTTTATTTGGGTTACGCAGTAACACATAGGCTGCACCCGTTCCTCCATCCCTGCGGGTGGCTGAGGTGAATGCGAGAACATCATCCCGTTGTCTCAGCCAGAGATTGAGCTTCTGCTTGAGAATGGGCTGTTTACCTTCCGAGCGATACCCCTTGCCGTGGATGATACGGACACAACGAATATCACGTTCTTGGCAGGCCTTGATAAACCGGTTAAGGTCATTGCGTGCATAGCGTACAGTCAATCCGTGCAGATCCAGTTCGGCGCCAATTTCCAGATAGCCCCGGCGCAGATCGTACATGACGCGCTGTTGAATACCGGGACGAGCGAAGTAAAGTTCATCCCCTGTTTCGATCTCTTGGTCGGAATAGAGGTCATGCTCCTCTTTATCCTCATCTCCGACAGGAAGATTCAAAGGTCTGGGGGGTAATCTGCGACGATAGGGTTCGGCACGTTTTTCCTGTAATGGCTCTACATCACCAAGTTCTTTGAAAAACAGTATGTTATCGTCAGTTTTTTTCTGATCTTCACTCATTTTCAGTTTACCGAGAAGGTATTAGGGAGCATGTTAGGAGTTGTGAGGGGGAATCTCAATCTCGTGTGGGCTTCGGTGTACATGTGAGGGATGAGAAGGTTGGGTATTTCCAGTATATTGTGCCCGGTATGAAAATCCTCCTTAGCAACGACGATGGCTATCAAGCGCCTGGTCTACAGATATTGGCTGAACAGTTGTCGGCAGTAGGCGATATTGTGGTGGTGGCGCCAGATCAGGATCGCAGTGGTGCCAGCAACTCCCTGACGTTGGTTAATCCCCTCCGTGCCCGTACCATGGAAAATGGTTTTATCCGGGTGGACGGTACACCGACTGATTGTGTCCACCTGGCGATTACCGGATTACTGAGTGAAGAGCCGGATCTTGTAGTCTCAGGTATCAATGCCGGCCCAAACATGGGCGATGACGTACTCTACTCGGGTACGGTTGCAGCGGCTACCGAAGGACGCTTTTTGGGTTTTCCCGCGATTGCTGTCTCCATGAATTCTCACGATCCTGTCCATTTTGAGACAGGTGCACGTGTTGCCGTGGAGTTGGTGAGTCGATTGATCCAATCACCTTTAGCGGAGAATGTCATTCTTAATGTCAATGTGCCTGATCTACCCTATGAACAGTTGTTGGGTATTCAATCCACCCGTCTTGGACATCGACATAAGGCTGAGCCTGTGGTGAAGACAACCGATCCACGGGGAAGAACTATTTACTGGGTGGGACCTGCCGGGGCAGAGCAGGATGCTGGACCCGGTACAGATTTCTATACCGTACGCCAGGATTATGCTTCCATTACACCATTACAGGTAGACCTCACCAGACACAGTGCTCTGCAGACGGTAAGCGAGTGGCTCAATCAGTGATTATGCGTCCCGAACACCAGGGCATAGGAATGACATCCCAGCGTACCAGGGAACGATTGGTGCAACGACTGCGAAAAAAGGGTATTCGTCATCAGGGGGTTCTGGAAGCATTGCGCAATACCCCCCGACATATTTTCGTTGATGAAGCGCTGGCCAGCCGCGCTTATGAAGAGACAGCGCTTCCAATAGGACATGGTCAGACCATCTCTCAACCCTATACCGTAGCACGCATGACCGAGGCATTGTTGGAGGTGGGTAGACCGGAAATGGTATTGGAAATAGGTACCGGGTCAGGTTACCAATGCGCTATCCTGGCCCAATTGGTACGGCGTGTTCACAGCGTTGAGCGTATCTCGGCATTGCTCGACCAGGCGCGAATCAGATTTAGGGAACTTGGTCTGCGGAATATTCGTCTCAAACATAGTGACGGAGGGATCGGTCTACCGGAGTATGCGCCGTTTGACGGCATCATCGTGACAGCAGCGCCCGCCGGATTGCCGCAAACGCTACTACAGCAGCTGGCTATTGGAGGTAGATTGGTTATACCGATCCAAAATAATAAAGGACGACAGGTTATGGTACGGGTAACACGGACATCTGATGGGTTTCAACAGGAATATCTGGAATCGGCAAACTTCGTACCATTGATTGGGGGAATGATTTAATGCGTCTTTTCTCTTCCCTGTACGCACGCACCATGCAGTGGTCACGTCATCCTCATGCACCGGCCTATCTTGCGGGGTTGAGTTTCGCCGAATCCTCGTTTTTTCCGATTCCTCCCGATGTCATGTTGGTGCCGATGAGTATGGCGAGGCCGAAACGTGCCTGGTATTTCGCCGGATTGACCACGCTTGCCTCGGTGATAGGAGGAATGCTCGGTTATCTGATCGGTATGACTGCTTTCGATTTAATCGAGCCATGGCTGCACAATTGGGGATATTGGGAGGGCTATCAGGATACCAAGGAGTGGTTCGACCGATGGGGATTCTGGGCAATATTCCTTGCTGGCTTTTCACCCATCCCTTATAAGATTTTTACCATCACCGCAGGCGTCATTGGGATGGCATTCATGCCCTTTGTCATCGCTTCCGCTATTGGTCGGGGAGCGCGTTTTTTCCTGGTCGCGGCGCTGATGGCATGGGGTGGAGAGCGTATGGAGCGTGCATTGCACCGGTATGTGGATCGTCTCGGTTGGCTATTGGTGATTGCATTTTTACTTTTATTTGTTTTTCTCAGATAGCCAGGGGGTTAGGTATCGTCAATCTGCTCGCCAGAAGCCGACGCCAAATGATCATGCTGGGACCGATCGGTCTCATGCTGCTGCTGAGCCTGCTAACCAACACAACTGCCTGCTCATCCAAGGGCAGTGCTCCTGTCTATACACGCTCAACAACAGAAACTTCTCGAACCAGTTCAGGGACTAGACGGAACTCTCCAGCACAACCGCTGCGACGCAAAACTTCGTTAACCTACTACCTGGTGCAGGCTGGGGATACACTCTATTCAATTGCTTGGAGATATAATCTGTCACATGAATTAGTGGCGGTTTGGAATGGTATCAAAGGGCCTGAGTATCCAATCTATCCTGGGCAGAGGTTACGTCTTAAGCCACCTGCTACAAGGCAAAAGAGATTGCCAAATCACTCGCTTAAAACGCAGCCTGTGCCACAGAAGAAGCGCGTCGTGCCACGGCAGAAACAGCTATCACGAACGACTCCTGCTGCTCCCCAGTCTCAAATGCGGAAAAAGCCGACGAAAAAAGCCGCTACCTTGAAATCACCGCAACAGAGAAAGTTGAAAAAGGGTATCAAGTTAAAGTGGGTCTGGCCGACCAAAGGGAGGGTGGTGCAGACCTTTTCTGGTTCAGATCAAAACCGAAAGGGGATCAGGATTCGTGGAGACATGGGTCAGCCTATAGCAGCAGCTGAGGCAGGAAAAGTTGTCTATGCAGGAGGAGGATTGGTGGGCTACGGAAACCTGATTATCATCAAACATGACCAGGAGTTTTTAAGTGCCTATGGATACAATCGCAAACTACTGGTAAAAGAGGGTGATAAACTCGCCAAGGGCGATATAGTGGCGCACATGGGCTCACCCAACAGGGAGGGGCAACCGATGCTCCACTTTGAAGTTCGGAAGCAGGGTAAACCGATTAATCCGTTACCACTGCTGCCACGTAGATAGAAAAAATAAAATACCCGCACCGTACCAAAGGGTGACTGAGGTGTGCTTTGCATAGAAATTCCGGGAACATAGTTGCCTGGTGATAGGAAAATGCGTAAGCATGACCTTGTTGATGGAGATGTGAGATGAGTAAAAGGCCTGTAGAGCCAGATAAATCTGAAGAGACTGATGTCGTTGAAGCTCTCGGGGATGATGAAGTCATCCTGGAAGATGACGAGGAGAGTGATGACGAGGTTGTGGATGAGAAGCCGGAGGTTGTTAATGATGCCATAAAAATCAAAAGTAGTGAGCCTGGCGACGCGCAAATGGATGCCACTCGGCTCTATCTCAATGAGATAGGTATTTCCAAGTTGCTGACTGCTGAGGAAGAGGTCTATTTTTCCAGACTGGCCCAGAAGGGTGATCAAGCTGCCAGGCAACGAATGATTGAGAGCAACCTGCGTCTGGTCGTTAAAATTGCGCGACGCTACATGAACCGCGGTCTGGCACTACTCGACCTGATTGAGGAGGGGAATCTCGGTCTGATTCGGGCCGTAGAAAAGTTTGATCCGGAGCGTGGCTTTCGCTTTTCAACCTATGCGACCTGGTGGATTCGTCAAACGATCGAACGTGCGATCATGAATCAGACGCGCACCATACGCCTCCCCATTCATGTCGTAAAAGAGATCAATGTCTATCTACGTGCGGCACGAAAGCTGGCTCAAACCCTTGATCACGAACCCAGCTCCGAAGAGATCGCTGATCTGCTAGATAGGCCCATTGATGAAGTTAAACGCATGTTGGGGCTCAACGAACGAGTGACCTCTGTAGATACCCCGTTTGGTAAGGATGCTGATAAACCCCTGCTCGATACCATTGCTGACGAGAAGAGCCTGGATCCGACGGTGGATATCCAGAATGATGGTTTAAACGCCAATCTCGATCGTTGGCTGAGTAAATTGAATGACAAACAGCGTGAAGTAGTGGAGCGTCGTTTTGGCCTGCATGGCTATGAGAACTCGACCTTAGAGCAGGTTGCTAACGAATTGGGCGTGACTCGCGAGCGGGTCAGACAGATTCAGATGGACGCCCTCAGGCGCCTGAGGGATATCCTTGAGCGAGATGGTTTTTCTGTTGAATCAATCTTCAAATGAGCAGTACTCCGATCATTGTAAAAAGAACACATAAGCGACAATTGATAATGACTAAGTCATGCTGCATTTCAGATGATAGGGGTGTCATGACGGGATTAGAGGTTGCATGTAGCGAGTGCGGTCTTGATCCCATGTGCCAGGTCCTAGACTACTCTGAGCCGGGTAGTGGCGTTCCTCCTGGTGTTTTACTGAGACGACAGCCCGTCATGAAAGGGGAGAAACTGTTCTCTGTCAATCAGCCATTTCACGCAGTCTATGCGATCAAATCGGGTTCTTTCAAAGCAATCGTTCCGGATATGACCCAGGGTGAACGTGTTGTCGGTTTCTTTCTGGCTGGAGATTTGATTGGGGCCGAAGGGATGGCCAATCTCCAATACTCTTACACCATTCGGGCACTAGAGCAGAGCAGTGTGTGTGTTCTGGAGCTTGCTCGGCTGTCAGAGACAGGACGATCCACTGAGGCCATCCAGGGCGCGCTTATTGAGATGCTGGGACGAGAAGTCGCATTGAATCATCTGGTGACCACATCTTTAATTCAGCAGAATGCTGATCAACGAATGGCTGCTTTCCTCATCTCTCTTTCCAGGCGATCGGTAACCCGGGGTTTTACCAGTGACCAGCTTGGGTTGAATATGTCCAGAAGCGATATTGCCAGCTATCTTGGACTTGCACGTGAGACCGTGAGCCGTATATTGACAAGATTTCAAAACAGCGGATTGATTGGATTGCGTAAACATAACCTCAAATTGCTCAACCGCAAAGTGTTGGAGAAAGTAGCCAGCTCTCGCTAACGTTGCTCGTGATCTAAATTACAGCAACAAAATCGCGTTCAATACGAAATGGCAAAAGACTAGGTAGTCGTTAGCAACAATTCATGTTGCAATCCTCAGTTGCAATTGTCTGCCCCTTATTTTCTGACTAAATTAGTCGATTATTCGTAATAAAAATCTTGTTTTTTTTAAGTTTCGTTGATCTATGTCAATTAATCTGATGTCCTCATAAAATCCTTTTTGCATCAATATCTTACCATGTGCGTATGGCATTAGTTTTTTCTAATGTTCGTATTGACATCTGGTCCATTTAAGAGTGATATAAGTCGCGCTGCAATTGTGGCATTTCACACAATTGGGGTTGTTTGGGGTTTTCCGAACAAGAAATTCAAAAGTTCCGTTCAATTATCTGTTTTTTAAGAGGGGGGTTCATGGACGCCGCAGCCGAGCAGAAATACAACTTCGCAGTTGTACGCTGGTTTACCGTCATGGCCACAGTCTACTTAGTCGTAGGCGCGCTGGTAGGTGTTTACATCGCTGCCGAATTGGCATGGCCGTTTCTAAATTTCGATCTTCCATACATTACTTTCGGGCGTCTTCGTCCACTGCACACCAATGCGGTTATCTTCGCCTTTGGCGGATGCGTGTTGATGGCAACATCGTTCTACAGCGTTCAACGCACCTGCGGTGTACGGCTCTGGAGTGACAAGCTGGCCTGGTTTGTTTTCCTCGGCTGGAACCTGGTCATTGTTTCTGCAGTGATCACCCTTCCTCTGGGCATCACCACTGGTAAAGAGTATGCGGAACTGGAGTGGCCAATCGATTTGGCGATTGCTGTTGTCTGGCTCGTCTATGCATTCAACTTCATTATGACCCTGGCGACCCGTAAGTCTTCGCATATATACGTGTCCAACTGGTTCTTCCTGGGCATGATGGTCATGATCACCTGCCTCCATGTGGTCAACAGTCTGGCGATCCCTGTTAGTCTGTTCAAATCTTATTCTGTCTTCTCAGGTGTTCAGGATGCCATGGTTCAATGGTGGTATGGACACAATGCTGTGGGTTTCTACCTGACGGCAGGATTTCTGGGAATCATGTACTACTTTGTACCTAAGCAGGCCGGACGTCCCGTTTACTCCTACCGTCTGTCAGTCATTCACTTCTGGGCGTTGATGTTCGGTTATGTATGGCTGGGTACTCACCATCTGCAATACACAGCTCTTCCTGATTGGGCAGGTTCTTTAGGTGCAGCAGTCTCTTTAGCGATGATCATTCCATCTTGGGGTGGTGCGGTGAACGGCATGATGACCCTCTCCGGTGCTTGGGACAAACTGCGTACCGACTACATCCTGCGTTTCATGATCATGTCACTGGCCTTTTACGCTATGTCCACCTTTGAAGGGCCGGTCATGTCGCTGAAGACCGTTAATGCGCTTTCTCACTACACTGATTGGACAGTGGGGCACGTGCACTCCGGTGCTTTGGGTTGGGTAGCCATGGTTGCCATCGGTGCCATTTACCACATGATGATGCGTACCTATCACACTGAAATGTGGTCAATGAAGCTGATTAATGCTCACTTCTGGACTGCCACTATCGGTGCTGTCGTCTATGTGGTCGCTATGTGGGTATCCGGTATCATGCAGGGCCTGATGTGGCGCGCCTATGATGAGTACGGCACCTTGGCCTATACATTTGCAGAGTCTGTCGAAGCCATGCATCCATACTACGCTATGCGCGCAGTCGGTGGTGCGATCTTCCTGCTCGGTGCATTGATGATGCTCATTAACGTTCTGATGACCGTGATGAAGGCATCCAGTGAAGGTAGTCTGCAGCAAGCCCGCACCGCTGCGGCTACTGCTTAATTCAAAGGGGGTTTCGCAAAATGGCGAATGAAAACCAATCTGTAACTTTTCAGGAGAAGATGGAGAAAAACGTCTGGTTACTCCTGATTCTCCTGGTTTTGGCACTTTCCGTGGGCGGTCTGGTCGAGATCGTACCGCTCTTCACCATGAAGAAGACCATGGAACACAATGCTGCACCGGAACTGGTCTGGCAGCGTCAGGCCGGTCAGACGCTGAAAGATCACAAACCGGGTGACGGCATGCGTCCGTATACCGCGCTTGAACTGGCGGGCCGGGATATCTATCAGCGAGAAGGCTGCTATACCTGTCACTCGCAAATGATTCGTCCATTCCGTGACGAGAAAGAGCGCTATGGCCACTACTCACTGGCATCAGAGTCAATGTACGACCACCCCTTCCAATGGGGATCCAAGCGTACCGGCCCTGATTTTGCGAGACTTGGTGGCAAGTACTCGGATGACTGGCATCGTAAGCACCTGCGTGCACCTCGTTCCGTGGTGCCAGAGTCTGTTATGCCCAACTATTCCTGGCTGAAAGATAGCTTGGTCGAAGGCAAGGATATGGCAACACGCTTTAATGTCATGCGACTGGTTGGCGTTCCTTACACCGACGAGGATATCGCCAGCGCGAATGGTGAGTTGACAGGTAAGACTGAAGAGGACGCCATGGTGGCCTATCTTCAGGTCTTGGGGACCATGGCCAAGCTTGATGAAAACAAGGTCTATCGTGAGTAGTCTGAAAGAGTATTTTTTTACAGACTGGGAGGCGATGACCACCAGCGACTGGGTCGGTCTGGTCATGACAGTGATCACCTTCTTTCTCATGATAGGCGTGTATTTCTACGCATTACGTCCGAAAAATCGGAAAAAGCTGGAGAAGAACCGCTTTATCCCGATGGATGATGAAGCAATTGATAGCGGAGAGAAAAATGGCGGATAATAATCCTTTTCCGGGTGAAAACAATACCGGGCATATATGGGACGACAACCTCCGGGAGCTCAGCAACCCACCCCCACGTTGGTGGATGATAGCCTTCTGGGCTTCGGTTATCTGGTGGATCGTTTATGGTGTCCTCTATCCTATGTGGCCAGTTGGCCAGGAGCCGACCCAGGGTATTATGGGTTGGAGTCAGATGGATGAGTACAAAGCGGGTGTCGATGAGGTGGAGGCAGTACGTGCCGAATTCGAGACTCAGATTAAAGGTATGACAGCCAAAGAAATTCTGGCTGCTCCAGGTCTGTCTCAATATACCGTGGCATCAGCCAAGGTATTGTTTGGTGATAACTGTGCTCCTTGTCACGGTGGCGGTGGTCAGGGTGGTCCCGGCTATCCTGTACTGGCGGATGATGACTGGTTGTATGGTGGCACCATCGAGAATATACAGCAGACTGTCAGCATGGGCCGTAAGGGCATCATGACAGCGCACGGCAAGATCCTGTCGGACGCTGAGATCGACGGCTTGGCGAATGCCATACATGCCGGTGATCCAATGACAGATCCCAACTTCACGCAAAAGGGTTGTATCGCCTGTCATGGCATGGACGGCAAGGGCATGGCTGTGCTGGGTTCTGCTAACCTGACCGATGGCATCTATCGCTTTGGGCCTGCTGAAGGTGAATCCCAGTTGGAAAGCATCAAGAATACTATTAGGTACGGTGTGAATGATGTTACTGATCCTAAAACGCGCGAGGCAGAGATGCCAGCCTTTGGCAGTCGACTGTCAGAAGATGACATCAAAAAACTTGCTGTCTATGTTCATAAGTTCGGTGGTGGTCAATAACAGAGACCAAACTGGATAGGCATTTTTCCAACATTACTGTGTGAGGCAGGAAGTCTCACGCAGTCATAAAATCTAAGGTGAACGCTATGAACGGAGATGCAGTATTTTGGGGTTCGATTGTTACTGTAGCATTGAGCTTGGTGATCATTATCTTCCTCGGTTTTAAGGTCAAAAAACTGATCAAAAGTGATTAATAGCTAAGTAAACAAGGTTTGCTGTGCAATGAAGGGGGGTGTATGCCCCCCTTTTTTATTGTAGGGGCTGAGTTGATTTCCTTAAAAAACGGAGGCTGGATATTGGTGTTCTATGGTAGTTTAATTGATTCTAATTTATTGATAAATCGCATTGGCTTTGAATTATACCGGCATATATGATTTTCCTAATACTTTCATCACTGATTCGATAGGAGTTGATCCCTTGAGCGGAAATGAGAACGCAGCATCCAAACAGTCTGTGATGGATGATCTATATGCAGAATCGGCACATTTGCATATAAATACCGGCGAAGAGACCATTCATGCAAAACGCATGGGTGGTAACTGGCGGAAAATCAAATGGTTGTCTGCGGCAACATGGATCATCTTTTTTATTGGACCCTATTTCCAGTGGGGTGAAAGACAAGCTGTTCTGTTTGATATCCCCAATCGTCAATTCCATATACTGGGTGTGACAATACTGCCTCAAGACTTTTGGATGCTATCCCTGGTACTACTCTCTCTAGCGCTATTACTGGCAGTGGCGACAGCCCTGGCTGGACGTGTCTATTGTGGCTTTTTCTGCTTCCAGACTGTTTGGACGGATGTTTTTACCTGGCTGGAAGAGAAGCTCGAGGGTACGCCTGCTAAAAGGCGAAAGCTGGATAAAGCACCACTGAGTCTGACCAAAGTCAGAACCAAAACCACCAAGCATTTAATCTGGCTCTTGATCTCAATACTTACCGGAATCAGTTTCGTCGCCTGGTTTTATGATGTCTTTGACCTGTGGCGAGATCTGTTTACCTTGCAGGCAAGCACTGTAGCCTATGGCACCATTGCGTTATTCACTGCAGGCACCTATGTCCTGGCCGGCTATATGCGTGAGCAGGCCTGCTTTTGGCTCTGCCCCTATGCCCGGATACAAGGGGTAATGATCGATAAGACAACTGTTGTCCCCTCTTATGATTTTCACCGTGGTGAGCCAAGGGGCAGAATCAAGAAGGGGCAATCAGAAGAGGAGAGAACAACCGGTGATTGTATTGATTGTAAACAGTGTATTGCAGTCTGTCCTACCGGAGTGGATATACGTCATGGCCAACAGGAAGGCTGCATCACGTGCGCCCTTTGCATCGATGCCTGTGATGAGGTAATGGTGAAGATCGGTCGGCCAAAGGGATTGATTCGTTATGAATCCTATGACTCTCTGGAGGCCAATAAAAAGCCTCAACCTCTCTACAAGCGGCCACGTGTATGGGTCTACGCTGCTATCATGTCATTGGCCCTGGTTGGCATAGCTTATGGTTTGACTTCGCTGGCACCACTAGAGCTCAAGGTTATCCATGACCGACAACCGCTGTTTGTACTGCTGAGCGATGGAAGCATTCAAAATAAATATACCTTGAAGGTACTCAACAAGATGACCAAGGATATTGCCGTTACCATCAGTGCCAAAGGTCCGGAAGGATTAGTCATGGTGGATGAAGATCTGGTCACCACAGCCCGTCATGGCAAGGTAACACCTCGTACAGTGTTTATTCGAGTGCCGAAACCGTTGTTGACAGCGGAAACCGCGCCGATTACTTTTACTGTCCGTGGTGAATATGACAACGAAATGCTGGAAGGCAGTCGGGAGAGTGTGTTTATCGGACCTAAGCGTTAAAATCAGCACACCTGTAGTCTAGTGAAGGGCGGGCAGCAGTGTCCGCCCTTTTTCAGTATCCCATTAAAATAGTTATAATCCACTTATTATGACAGAGAAAAAATCAGCTTGGCGTAGTCCCTGGGTAATCGGTTGGGTAGCGATGGTGGTGGTTTTCTTCACCATGAATATGATCATGATCTATCTGGCCACAGATAATAGTCCGGGTCTGGTAGTGGAAGATTTTTACGACCGTGGACAGGATTATGAGAAGAACATGCTCAAGCGGCAGGCTAGGAATCCCGGTTGGAAGATGGATGTGAATCTACCACGCAAGATCGACGTCGGTCAGACGGTCCTGAGCCATTTCTTAGTAGAGGATAAGGAGGGAAATCCGATATCACGAGACGAGGTGACCTTCCATGCTTACCGTCCATCCGATGCCAACCAGGACTTCTCCGTACCGATGAAGCAGGTTAAGCCGGGACGCTATGAGGCAGAAGTGAGTTTTCCACTGAAGGGTGCCTGGGATATCCTGGTGAGTATTCAAAACGGGGAAGATGAGTACAATACGCCTAAGCGAATCGGTGTCGGAATCGATTGGATCCCTTGAGTAGTCTGTCTCCGTTAGAAATGGGTGATGAAGTCTGCTTTCATTGCAGCCTTCCTGTATCAGAGCAAGAGGATGTAGTTGCCGAGATTGAGGGTGAACCCCAGCATTTCTGCTGTACGGGTTGTAAGGCAGTGTGTGAGGCAATCTATGCGGCGGGACTGGATGGATTCTATCAGCGTACGCCAGAGGGCACCTGTTTAGCGCCTCCCCCTGAGATTCCAAAGGAGCTTGCCCTGTATGATCTGGATGATGTGCAGGAGGAGTTTGTTGGGGATCTGGGCGAGGAGAGGGAGATACACCTTCTGATTGAAGGCATCCATTGTGCTGCCTGTGTCTGGCTCATTGAGCATACCTTAAATGCCATTTCAGGTGTGACATCTGCACAGGTCAATCTGTCAGGAAAACGTCTGCATATAAAATGGCACAATAGTGCCATTGCACTCTCACAGATTATCCAACGTTTAGGCCAGATCGGTTATGCTGCCGTGCCCTATGATCCGGAAGTTGCAGAAGGGGCGCTGAAAAAACAGAATCGTCACCTGCTCTATCGTATGGCATTTGCCGCATTTGGCATGATGAACCTGCTATGGATCTCGATTGCACTCTATTCAGGTGCCAATGAAGGTGAGTTCAGGACACTTTTTCATTGGATAGGCTTTGCCCTGGCGACACCTGTTTTGCTCTATTCGGGATATCCATTCTACAGAGGGGCTTGGTCCGGGTTGCGTAATCTGCATCTAGGCATGGATCTGCCGATCGCCATCGGTGCATCGATAACCTATCTCTACTCTGTATATGTGACCGTGACGGGTAGTCTGGTAAGCGAGGTCTACTATGATACGGTAGTCAATTTTTTGTTTGTCATTCTTGTGGGCCGTTATCTGGAGGCTATGTCAAAGCGACAGGCAGTCGCTGCCACGCAGCGCTTGCTGGATCTTCAGCCACGTGTCGCAACCCGTATAGAAGAGGGTAACGAGAAGATTGTGCCCATCCGGGCAGTTCGCATTGATGATCTGGTGCTGGTAAAGCCGGGTGAAAGGATGCCTGTGGATGGGGTGATTGTCGAAGGAGGGAGTGCGGTCGATGAGGCCATGCTTACGGGCGAATCTCAGGTGGTTACCAAGACCATCGAGGACAGTGTCTCTGCCGGTACTATCAATGGTCATGGTGTTCTACAAATCAGAGTCACGGGATCACTGAGGAACACCGCCCTTGGCCGTATCATCAGTCTGGTGGAAGAGGCACAGGGCTCAAAGGCACCGATTCAATGTCTGGCGGATCAGATTGTCCCCTGGTTTGTGGCTGTGACACTGACGTTGGCGGCAGTGACTTTCCTTTATTGGGTGGGTAGTTCATTTGAAGTCGCACTTCTTGCAGCGACCTCTGTGCTTATTATTACCTGCCCCTGCGCATTTGGTCTTGCAACACCCATGTCCATTGCGGTGGCTTCCGGGTTAGGAGCGAAATACGGCATTCTTGTTAAAAATGGTCAAGTGCTTGAGACCCTTTCATCCATTAATCATGTCATTTTTGATAAGACAGGCACCCTTACTGAAGGGGGTATGTCGGTGGTTGGTGTCTACACAGGAGAAGATCAATGGGAACTGGACCGGGAAAACCCGCCATCCCAGTTAATTACCGAGCTGATGCAAAAGCTTGCTGCAGTAGAGCGAAATTCTGAACACCCTGCTGCACTGGCTGTTGGTCAATGGACAGATGACTTCGCGCATGTAAAAGACCGCCCACATGCCACTGAATTTAACTATCAACCTGGCTTGGGAGTGGACGCAATGGTTGATGGTGGGCTTCTGCAAGCAGGGAATGCAGCACTGATGACAAACCATGGTATAGCGCCATCTGAACAACTCGAGCAAATCGCAAAGAAGCTGGATGCCCAAGGCGTAGGTTCATTTTTTGTAGCTATCAATGGTCATCAGATAGGCTTGATTGCCGTTGAAGATAGAATTCGAGCCGAAGCAAAGGCTCTTATAGGGGCTCTCAAGTCAGAAGGTTTACAACTCACCCTGTTGAGCGGTGATCGACGCCAGGCAGCAGAAGCGATTGCCAAACGGCTTGGTGGAATGGATGTGATCGCTGAGGTTCTACCAGAAGAGAAGGACCAGGTGGTGCAGCGATTACAAGATCGGGGGCAGCGGGTAGCGATGGTTGGAGATGGTGTTAATGATGCACCGGCTTTGGTGCGGGCCGATGTCGGTATTGCCATGGGCTCAGGTACTGATGTATCAATAGCCAGTGCAGATATCGTATTGATGAGCAGTGAATTGGAGAAGGTAAGACTTGCTATTGGACTATCCAGACGGACACTTCTGACGATCCGCCAGAATATCGGTATTTCGATCACCTACAATATCATTATGGTTCCTTTGGCAATGGCTTCTATTGTTACTCCGTTGGTTGCAGCGATTTCTATGCCGTTGAGCTCGTTAGCTGTGATTGGCAATTCAGCGCGTATCCGTAGCCTGTTTAAAGGTGTTAAAATAAGCCGATAATGGACACTCAATAGTGAGTGTCCATCCAAGAATGCGGCATATTGTCCTGGCTCCTTGCCACTCAGCAAGCGTGTTTCTGGACATGCTTTGTCTCGTTTTCCAAGGGCTTTACAGTTAATGAACCGTACGGAGTAATCAGATGGACATAATCTATGGCCTGATACCGGGCATGATTCTATTAGGGCTTGCGGCCGTGTCGGTTCTCTTTTGGGCCGCCAGAAGTGGCCAATTTGAAGATCTGGAAGGTGAAGCACACCGTATTCTTATGGACGATGATATCCATCCTGTTAAAAAGGAAAAGCGACCGAAGCAGATGATGCCTGACGCAGATGAGCAGGAGTAGCGTTACACCACATTAGATTCAACCTAGAATCCGCAGTTGAACAGGGATTTGTGGGAAATCCCGACGTGCCCGGCAAGGCGTCGTTTACCGTTAATGGCTATTCCCTTAACAAGAACGACAACGCAGCTGGGTGCGTTGGGATTTTTCACAAATCCATGTAGCGTTTCAGGGTTCACCCAATGGGTGCGAGAAAAATGCACTATTTGATTCGGCATATCATTACCTTACGTCAGATATCAGTGGTCAACTGCGGAATCTAGGTTCAAGGCTTAATTTTCGTAGTCAGCATTGTTAATACTGATGCTGTCGTAATAGGGTTTGATTCTGTCCAAAGGCATGTACTGTATCAACTCCTTACCCTCTGGATTAACCCCGATACTCAAACCTTTCTCCGGGTAGATCCAGTGTGTTACCCCAGTTTCAGTCTCAGTTATCTTTTCAGATGGTTTTCCAAAACGACTCAGGATTAGAGATTCGTCCAGGTTGGCTGCTGGAATATAGTTAATCAGCTCGATCGGGAGATTTGCTGCCAGAAGTTGGTCTTCACTTGACAGTTCAACCTTGTGGATCGTATCAGATGTCCGACTAATACGAGAGCCTCGATCGTATAGTTTTTGTAGCAGATCCTCATCTGCCTTCAGCACCAGAATAAAGTCAGCTCTCAATCCGCTTAGAAAGACTCTTTCAAAGTAGGCTTCCAACGCGGGATTGCCGCTTTTGGCGATGAACATATTAATCTTTCCCTGTACTTGAAAAACCTCTCTTGCATCAGTAAGTCTGCTCAGGTTTAAGGTGAGGTCGAAGACTTCAATTTTGTTATCTGTACTAATCGTGATATCCCACGGTAGCCTTGGATGCTTGTCCACTGTTCGTCCACCTGGCAGAAGTACTGCAAGTGCGACCGCAACGAGTGAGAGTGATACGACCCAGAAGATGATCTTTTTTTCCATTTATTCAGAACCAGTGTGATTAATTTCGGCGAAATATTGCCCGACTCGGCTTATGATGCCATCAGTTGCATATGCAATAAGATGAGGATTCTACAATGGGAAGCACGGTTTGGGTCATAACAATTATCAAGGAACAACCATGGATGGGTATTTTTATTGGTATCATATTGTTTTTTCTGGTGTTTGTGTTGAAATGATGGTTTGTTCGAAAACTGATTGTTGATGATGAAGAGGGGTGAACCGCTGCCATAGATGGAGGGTTGCGGCTTTTACGAGGATGCATTAAAGCAGATCAAATGGTAGCCTCTGTCACTCTTTGTTGTTCAGCTGGACTGCGATAAATGAAATTTGAGATTTCCGATGACCTGGTTCATCAAGCCAAGATACCTCACGATATATTTCTCACAAATCTGATTGGTAACCATATCCTATGGTTTGTTGCAGCATTGGGACTTGTGCGCTCTTACTGGCAGCTCATGGCGCTGGTGCCTGTGATTTCCTTCGTACTGCTTATCTATACGCTCTGGCGTGCGAAACAATCTGAATCCCGAGACAGCTGGTATGTTTGGGTTCATTGGCAGATCGCTGCGGAACGTAGTCGGCTATTCATCTATATGTTGCTAGCGGTTATGAGTGTGTGCCTGCTGGGTTGGATCGGCTACACCTATATGGGAATGATGAAGGTCGCTGTTATGGCAATGATAGGTGGTGTTGGGATTCTGCCCATCATGATCACTGTACTGATCCTTATTCTTATGGAATCTGATGCCTTGCATCAGGCAACTCTATGCCAGTTAAGCAAAAGGGTGGTGGGAAAATACCCCTATCCCGATGATGTAGTGGTTGTTGAATATGACAAGGAGGAAGATATCGTGGCTGCAAATGACGAAATTAAATCATAAACAGTGCTGCTGCTACTCGTCGTCCTTCTGACATCAGGATATTGTAGGTCCTGCAGGCAGCTGTTGTATCCATGACTTCCAGGCCAATTCGATTATCGATCAAAGGTTGGGTTATGCCAGGATGAGGGAAATGTTGGGTAGCACCTGTGCCTAGAATAACAATTTCCGGGGCTAGATTCGCAAGGAAAGTGAAATCCTCTAGCAGTAAATCCTGATAAGTACCTGGTCGCCAATCTGCAAAGATCTGCTCTGGGAGTACCACGAAACTTTGGTTATAGCGGGTTCCGCTAACAGTGATCTCACCCTGTTCATAGCCCTGTATGGAATGGCCTGTACTGATATCGTCCGGTATGAATTTCATGCTTTGACAATACCTTAATCCTGTAGACGAAAAAAGTCAGTTGCATCACTCGTTTCGGGTGTCAGCGACACGGATGCCGGTGACATTTGTAGTGGATCATTTGACAAGGTCCCTCAAGAGGGCAATGCAGGTTAATGGTAGTCATGTAAATAATTGATATTTAATAGTGGGTCAGTTAACTTTACTCCCTTTAACCCAAGTAAAAAGTCGAGGTATTTGTGTCCACGCCAGAGATGGAAGAATTCCGCAGAATCAAGCGTTTGCCGCCCTATGTGTTCGCTATTGTCAATGAACTCAAGGCAGCGGCGCGAGCGCGGGGCGAGGATATTATCGATTTTGGCATGGGAAATCCGGATCAGTCCACTCCTCAGCACATCGTGGATAAGCTGTGTGAAGTAGCGAATCGGAAGGATACCCATCGCTACTCCATGTCGAAAGGTATTCCCAGATTACGTCGGGCCATGAGTAACTGGTACAAGTCCCGCTACGACGTCGATCTGGATCCCGAATCGCAGGTTATTGCAACAATTGGTTCAAAAGAGGGCCTGGCACATCTTGCTTTAGCTTGCATGGGGCCGGGAGATTCGGTTTTAGTCCCCAATCCAGCCTATCCAATTCATCCCTATGGTTTTATCATTTCGGGTGCCGACGTACGCCATGTGCCGATGGTCCCGGGCGTCAATTTTTTTGATGAATTGGTGAAGTCGATCAAGGATTCCTGGCCTCGCCCTAAAATGCTTGTGCTCAATTTTCCAGCTAATCCAACGACACAGTGTGTCGATCTGGAGTTTTTTGAGAAGGTGGTTGAGATCGCAAAAGAGTACAATATCTGGGTTGTACACGATCTTGCCTATGCTGATATCGTGTTTGATGGCTACGTTGCTCCCTCGATCCTGCAAGTTCCCGGCGCGGATGAGATTGCCGCTGAGTTCTTCTCACTCTCCAAGAGCTACAATATGCCTGGCTGGCGGGTTGGTTTTATGTCAGGTAACAAGACCCTTGTTGCGGCCTTGGCGCGGATAAAATCCTATCTGGATTACGGCACCTTTACGCCTATACAGGTAGCTGCTATCGCTGCATTGGAGGGTCCACAAGATGTGGTGAAGGAGATCTGCAGCATGTACCAAAATCGACGTGATGTACTTTGCGACGGGCTAAACAACATCGGGTGGCATATCGAAAAACCCAAAGCAACCATGTTTGTTTGGGCACCTATCCCCGATATTTACAAATCTCTGGGTTCACTGGAATTTTCCAAGAAACTTCTGCGAGAGGCAAAGGTGGCGGTTTCACCTGGCATTGGTTTTGGTGAACATGGTGACGACCATGTACGTTTTGGGCTTATAGAAAACGAGCATCGCACCCGACAAGCAGTACGCGGCATTCGTGATATGTTTCGCAATGACGGCCTTAACGCCACTTAGGCAAATCTGAATTTTACAGCAGGAGTATTCAACTTGAATCCAGTTAAAGTTGGTTTGTTGGGACTTGGGACCGTCGGTGGCGGTACCTTGAATGTTTTGACCCGAAACGCCGATGAAATTGCACGTAGGGCAGGCCGTGGTATTCAGATTACCCATGCTGCTGCAAAGCAATACGACCCGAGTACGCTGAATGGGCTAGAGCATGTTGAGGTCTCGGATGATGCCTTCTCTGTGGTGGAAAATCCCGAACTGGATATCATTATTGAATTGATTGGTGGTTATTCCCCTGCCCGGGAATTGGTCTTGAAGGCGATTGAAAATGGAAAGCATGTGGTGACTGCCAACAAAGCATTGATCGCTATGCATGGTGATGAGATTTTCAAAGCAGCGCAAAAGAGGGGAGTCATGGTGGCTTTTGAGGCTGCAGTGGCTGGAGGAATCCCGATAATAAAGGCGGTTCGAGAGGGATTAGCGGCTAATCGTATAGAGTGGATAGCAGGTATTATCAATGGTACAGGTAATTTCATTCTCTCTGAGATGCGTGACAAAGGTCGTGAATTCACCGATGTCCTAAAAGAGGCTCAAGGGTTGGGTTACGCAGAAGCAGATCCTACGTTTGATGTTGAAGGGATAGATGCTGCCCATAAACTGACCATTCTTGGTTCCATCGCGTTCGGTATTCCCCTGCAATTTGAAAAAACCTATACGGAAGGGATATCCAAGATCGAGCCGCAAGATGTAGAATATGCAGACCAGTTCGGTTACCGCATCAAACATTTGGGTATAACCAGAAAGACAGCATCAGGGATAGAGATGCGTGTCCACCCAACCATGATCCCCCATCGTCGACTGATTGCCAATGTGGATGGTGTCATGAATGCAGTATTGGTTAAAGGCGATGCAGTAGGGCAAACTCTATATTATGGGGCAGGCGCTGGTTCGGAACCCACTGCATCTGCGGTGTTGGCCGACGTGGTCGATGTGGTACGCACCCTAACCACTGATCCTGAAAACCGAGTACCTCATTTGGCCTTTCAACCTGATGAGTTGGCGGACTTGGCGATTCTTCCGATCGAAGAGGTCGAGACAGCTTTTTATTTGCGTATGCAGGTAGTAGACAAACCTGGTGTAGTTGCCCGAATTGCGAGCATTCTGGCTGACTCAGGGATTAGCATCGAGGCCATCCAGCAAAAAGAGCCGATGGAAGATGAGAGCGCCGTTCCTTTGGTGATGCTTACCCAAAAAGTCATAGAAAAGCAGCTAAATGAAGCAATTGCCTCAATTGAGCATCTGGATAGTGTATTTGGACAGGTAATGCGAATTCGTGTTGAACGTCTTGATGGCTGATCGGCCAACACTCATTGATATCGAATTACATATAGTCTGTTCTGTGTCAGGTTAGCTGACAATAGTTTATTAGAGGTTTTTATCATGCCATTCCGACCCCGTTATACAGGATTGATAGACAGGTACCGTGACAGGCTTCCTGTACATGACGATACCAGAATCATCAGCCTTGGTGAGGGTAACACCCCGCTTATACGCCTGCACAATATACCGAAACAACTTGGTAAAGATGTCGATATCTATGTGAAGTACGAAGGCTTGAATCCAACCGGCTCATTCAAGGACCGAGGTATGACCATGGCAGTGACAAAGGCCGTGGAAGAGAACAGTAAAGCGATAATCTGTGCATCAACAGGGAATACCTCTGCAGCTGCAGCTGCCTATGCTGCCAGGGCAGGTATCACAGCCTTTGTCCTGATACCTGATGGTAAGATTGCGATGGGAAAACTGGCTCAGGCTATGATGTATGGGGCTGTAACGATTCAAATCAAGGGTAATTTTGACGATGGTATGCAGTTGGTAAAAGATGTAGCGGAGCACGCTCCGGTTACGATCGTCAACTCAATCAATCCGTATCGACTTCAGGGACAGAAGACGGCAGCCTTTGAGATTGTAGAAGAGCTGGGTCATGCACCTGATTATCATTGCTTGCCAGTTGGGAACGCCGGGAATATTACAGCACACTGGATTGGCTATTGTGAATATAGCTGCACCTCAGGTGAACATGTGACAGAAGCCTGTGCCTACTGTAATGGTAAGTGTAAATTTGCCGGTGGTGCAATCACAGGTAAACGGCCCAAAATGGTTGGTTATCAGGCTTCAGGCTCAGCACCGTTTATACGTGGAGGTCCTGTCAAAGAGCCTGATACCATAGCAACAGCCATTCGTATCGGTAATCCGCAGTCGTGGAATCAGGCCTGGAAAGTGAAGGAAGAATCCGGAGGTTGGTTTGATGAGTGTGAAGATGATGAGATACTTGCAGCACAAAAACTCCTGGCGCAATGTGAAGGCATCTTTTGTGAACCTGCATCTGCAACATCGTTGGCAGGCGCAATGAGAGATATTACTTCAGGCAAGATACCTGAAGGCTCGAGTATTGTTTGTACATTGACCGGCAATGGCCTCAAAGATCCCGATACAGCAATCCAGCAATCGACGTCACCGGTTATGACTATCAATGCAGAACTCGACGCAGTTAAACAAGCAATTCTCTCTAATATGTCAGAAGATTGATCTGATATTTCTCAATAGTTATGTTTATGCAGATTGACTCCAGTAGTGGTTAGCAACAAGAGATTACATCTACTGATACCAGGTTTATTCTGGACTGCTGCGACAAAACAGTTAAGCGAAGAGAGTATTCAGATAAAAGCTCTGAAAAATGTCATAGCAAAAGCTGATAAAAGAATATTTCAAGCTACAGATCTCTCGGCAGCACTATTCCAATTTTTTGCAATTGAGCCAGGAGTACAGCAGGAGTTGCCACTAGGTGCAGTAACCCTGCATGGTATGGGCATAGACCCAGAGAAATATTGCTGGGCGCTTGCTACGCCAGTTTATCTACTTGCTGATAGAGACAGGCTAATATTACTAAAACCTGATGAACAGGTAGTAAGCCAGCAGGATTCTGATCAGTTAACTGAACTTTTTAATAATTATTTCGAAGAAGACGGTCTATCTCTCATCGCAATATCCCCAACTGAGTGGTTCATAAGAGTGCCGTATTGTCCGGACTTGACCACGTTTACAATGGAAGCAGTCATAGGTCGTCATATAGAAGACTATTTACCAACAGGACCAGATGCAAAAAATTGGAGAAAATTTCTCAATGAGATTCAGATGCTTTTCTTCCATGGTGAGTTAAATCAGCAGAAATCTATAACTGGAGAAGCAGTTATTAATAGTCTTTGGTTCTCAGGTTTTGGTACGCTTCCAAAGGTAAAAACTAGCTTAACTAGTATTTACTCGGATCTACCTCTGGTAAAAGGGTTGGCAAAGCTATCGGGTATTGTTCATTATGATCAGCCAAAACGACTGGATGACCTAGTGGATACTCAGGGCGATATATTAATTGTTATTAGTGACCTACTGGACTGTGAACTTAAATCAGATTTTTATGGATGGAAAGATGCGCTGCTTAGAATTGATGAAGGAATTGACAATTTACTTAGAAAAAATAAATCAAAAAATAATATTGAGCTGTATGTGTGTGATGGTGAAAAATTTTGTCTAAAAAAATCCAAATTTAGTTGGAGATTTTGGAATAGATAGGGTAATCTCCCCATTAATAATGGGACTCAAAAGTAGTCACTGTTAAGCTGTCTGAGCCAGCTTCTGTATCGGGGTGATTCCACCTAAT
>JAHXHU010000110.1:0-20721 GCA_025656375.1 Candidatus Thiodiazotropha sp. (ex Ustalcina ferruginea)
GCCGCTACGCGACAGCGGATACCTGCCCGGGCCCTACGCCTGCCGGGGTCTACCAACCTTCGCTTCGCTCTCCAGGGTTGGTAGCGAATGTTGCTGCATGCATATCTTCGAAGGTTGAATTCAGCCATACATGATTCGGATCGTACTCGTATGCCACATCGTCAAACCCGCCCAGGCCGGAATTTCTATAAAAACGCGGAAAGCTTCGATGGCCTTGAATAAAGAGATCTGGTCTGTGATCATCATTCACGTCGCCCTAACTCAATCCCCAACTCTCCGTGTAACCGGTTAGTCCGACTGTGTTTGATTGATCCTCAAAGCTTACAGGTGCTGACGTCACCAGTGGGCAGAATGCGAACAGCGCCAAAAGAGATAATGCGCGACTATCCATTAATGTATTCCTAAGTTTTGTGGCCATGTTGCGTGTTGCCTGAGTAGCGCCCACAACCATAGAGTTGATATTCTACATGTCCATCTCTATCACTTAAGCCAGCCCACGCATGTTTGCTGCCGTCAGGAAGCTGCGTCAATCACAAATTTGGCGACTGTGACACTATCGTTAGTGAGCCGCTCGTCCTGTATATGTTTCATTCTCGTAAAGGCCGATCATTTTGAAATTTCAGCACAAATATCTAATAATTTTCGTAAAGAACTGTAACACGAGTACGGTTTAGCTGGTTGTTTAAATAACCTGCCGTTCCATGAAATGGACGTTTGCATCGCTATATCACCGAAACAGGAGTGCTTCGTATGCGCCTTCAAAGAAGTTGGCTACTCTGGTTTTTTATCATTGGCATAAAAAATGCCAGTTAAAGAAATAGGTGCTGAAACAGTGGTTTGTCTTCAGAACAACAAAATTCGCTTGTAGTCTGTAAATTACTTCGACCCCATCACAATGGCGCATCCTGTTGTCGGCGCACTCAGCGTGACGCCCTGATTAGGTGAACGGTTGTCGAGCTATATGACGGCTACTCGAAAACGGATTGACGTTTGCGAATGAACTTCCCATATCAGGTAATTGAGTGTCGCAATCAGCCCACTGATACGTGCGAGTTTCTGGATTCGGGGACAGCGGGGGGCGCTTCGTTCGTACTTATTCCATACCCCAACGTACAGACCTTCGAGAGGATTCTGCGGTAGAATTGTTTACACATTGATGGGTTATCTGTGTGTAATAATGTATGCCAGAATCATTGAGTTAAATGGGACATTGCAGCTCTCAAATTCAGGGTTGAAAAGGCAAACTGTTGGGTACGCGAAAGGTTGAGCATCACGTTCGGCACCGCAGCCGGCGCTCAGCATCATATAAGGGTCTATACCAATGACAGTGAAAGCGTTGTACATCATGTCCTCTCCCCGCGGTGGATCGACCCTCGTAAGTCTGGTACTCGGACAACATTCAGAAATTGCGAATCTTGGCGAGGTGAGTTTCATGCCTAAGCTGTTGGCATTGGGAGAGCAGTGTACTTGCGGCAGTGAATTACGGGAATGTGCCGAGTGGGGCAGGGTATTCAGTGAACTCGCATCGAGCACCGGAGTGGATCTGCGCGTCGATCCCTATGGGCTGTACCTGGATGACGCCATGAAGCGGAAGGATGGCAGCGGAAAGATCGATCACCGGCGCCAGACGATCGGGCGTGTTGCCATCGCGCGGTTCAGGGGGGCGATGGACACGCTCGGACTGGCGCTGCCCGCAGCCATCGGTGGTGCCTGGGCGAGCTTGCCCTCTGTGAAGAGCGGCATGAACAATACCATGATGCTGTTTTCCGCCGCGACCAAGGTATGGAACAAGGAGATGGTCATCGATGCCTCGAAATTACCGCGTAAGGCGATACATTTATATCGGGCGTTTCCCGATGAAGTACGCATCCTTCATTTAACACGGGATGGCAGGGGAGTCTGTGCTTCGAGGATGGCCCATATGTCGTTTGAGCGCGCGGCGAAACGCTGGCAACACTATCACAGGATTACTACCCGTTTATTAGACAGGTGGGTCGATCCCGACCGTCGTTTCTTTCTAAGGTATGAGGACTTCACGGTGGATCCGGAACGATGGATGAAACAGCTTTGTGCTTGGATGGGGGTCAGCTTCGAGCCTCAGATGCTGGTATTCAATAGTGACGGCATAACCCACTCTGCGGGTGGTAATCCCACCCGTTTCAAACTTGCGGATGAAGGCATTCGCCCGGCGGACGACAACTGGCGATCCAAATTGAGCGCTGTAAATATCGCGCAATTCGAAACGTTGGCAGGTAGCATAAATCGTCAACTTGGCTATCGGTGATCTTAAGAAACCAGGCACATCCGAGAGCGTCGCCGGCCACACATATACGTGTTTCAAATGGAAAAGGACACATTTGTCATGAAACTTTTTTTCTCGTCGTTTACTCGTCTGGTGTTCGTCTACGGTTTCATATGGCCTGCCTATGCGATTGAATTCAAGGAGGTCCCCTCGGCCACGTCGGGAATTAGTCACATCGGCGAGACCTGGGGTGCTTCCTGGGGCGACTTCAACGGAGATCGTTATCCGGATATCTATGCCAGCAACCACCGTGCGCGTCCAAGTCTGTGGCGGAACGACGGTGACGGCACCTTTACCGACATTGTGCTCCAGTTCGATACATCCTACACTTGGCACGATTTTCCATTCACTGACACACATGGCGGCTCCTGGGGTGATTTTGATAACGATGGCGACCAGGACCTTCTAGTTCTGACGGGTGTCGCTTTCCCTCCTGAACTGTTTGTCAACAACGGGGTTGGTATTACTGTCGATGAAACTGGTGTGCGCACTTTTCCGGACGATAGGGAAGGACGATTGGCCACCTGGTTTGACTACAATGGCGATGGGCTCCTGGATGTCGTGATCAATAACCGTGCGCCGAATCTTTTTCTATCTCAAACGGCGGGCAGTTTCAGCGATATCACGTTAAGCGTCGGACTCAACAGCTTTCGAACTAATTTCGGCGTACTATCCGATATCGACCTTGATGGCCAGGTCGAATTGTTTGCTATTAGTGACGGCGATTTCCCAGAAAAGGTCTATGAGATCGACTCGCCGCACTTCACCGATATCACCAGTAGCGTGCCTTTCACGGGTTTAGGACTCGACGCGGTTATTGCGGATTTCAACAATGACCTACTGCCCGATATTTTTCTCGTGCGAGGTAATCTCAGGCCCAATCAGGCGCTCAAAGTGCTCGATGGCACTACCGGTGAGCCCGACAAGATCGAAGCATGGCTTGCGAGCGGTGAAATAAATGGCGAGCGGGGTATTTCGTTTCAGGCCAACGCCACTATCACTGTCACCATAGACACCCAGTTGGGGCTGCCAAAAATATTCATCGGCACCGGAGGCTATCAGCCTACCAGCAAGACCTTTGTGCTCGACCCGAATCAGATTTCGGATCAGGGGATCCACCCGCACAACGATGCAGTCGATCAGGGTTTCTATATTGGTTATGACACGACGAACCAAGTAATAGAGATATTCATGTCACCGGGCAATCTCAGTACCCGCAGTTATATCATTGTCGACGGTATCGACATGAGCGATCCCATTACGACGAATCTGAACGCGGGCGATTTTGATATTACGCCGAAGCTGTTTTTGAACATAGGGGGTGGCTTTATCGATACCAATGGCATCGGGCTCAGTCAGCCGATTGCCTGTGTTGCAACGGCGGCCGGTGATTTCGACAATGACATGGACATCTACCTGGTGTGTCGCAACGGTATCGAGAATATCAACAATCGACTCTATCTGAACCAGGGTGACGGCACATTCGATGAGGCGATCTCATTCGGTGCTGAGGGCATTGTCGGCGCCGGGCTGGCGAGCGGCGCAGGTGTCGGTGAGAATGTGGTCAGTGCTGACTACGACCTGGACGGTTGGCTCGATCTCTACGTTCTCAACGGGTTGCTGCTGAACCCGATTCGGACCGGCGGACCAGACCAACTGTTCAGAAATACAACCTTCAATACCAGTACGAACAAATGGATAGCGCTCGATCTGGTCGGCAGCGTCTCCAACCGGGATGCCATCGGAGCGAAGGTGCTCGCGTCGGCGGGTGGACTGACGCAGCTGAGCGAGCGGAACGGAAACTATCATCGCTGGTCGCAGAACCATCAACGTATCCATTTTGGTCTGGGGCAGAATACGACCGTCGATATCGAGGTGCATTGGCCGAATGGCGATATCGATAACTTTGCCGGGCTCGCCGCAAACGGTCTCTACGAGATCAATCAGGGACTGAGCGGTAGCGGATCAGGTACTGCATCGGCGGTAAGTCCAGGCGCGCTACCGTCTTTCCCGGCGCCGCAGGCTAGCGACGAGTGTGGCGTGAACCCGGTCGACCAGCCCCCGGTTTTTCCCTATCACTTCGACCCCGCCCAAGACAGAGGCTTGTTCATCTGGAAGGATTGCGCCACACTAGGTGACTGGTTCGTGCGCGCCACGGCTGGAAGCGGCACCGGCATGGAGTACGCCGGCCAGGTAATTTCGAGCCAGGCCTTTGCCACGGTCACACCATTTGCTATCGAGGCTGATAACGACATCCTTGATGTGACCGATCCTGTACTGATCGACTATTTCTTGCGGATGTCGGGGGCAGGTGTCGATGGCTTCGATTTCACGACCAGTCCAGGTGCAAAGGCTTGCCTTTCCGCGAGTTCACTCCCAACGGGTGCGCAGGTAATGCTCGGTGGCGGCCACCTGCCGGTAGATTTACCCCTGGACTTGAATACCCTGGGTGCCTGTATAGAGATATCAGTGGACGATCTGTCTGTCGGCGAGGACGACGGTGTTGCCTCATTCGTGGTCGGCTTGTCGCAGGCAAGCTCTTCGACTGTCATGGTCGAATACACGATTCGTGGCAGGTACAGCGACAGAAGGTGAGGATTATTCCGCGGTGACGGCAGATACATTAACCTTCAATCCTGGCGAAACCGGCCAATCGGTTGCTGTTACCCTACTGCAGGATTCGCTTTCCGAGGGTCCGGAAGCCCTTTCTCTGGTTCTGGCCAATGCGGGTGGCTCCTTTATCTTCGATAGTGTCGGTGAAATGACGATTCTGGATGATGAGATCAATCCCTGTGGAGCCCCGCCATACGATAGCTCCATCGACCAGGCCTTATTCGTCTGGAAGGATTGCACCTCCGGTTCGTGGCATGTGAGGGCTACGGCGGGAGGCGATCCAGCCGGTGTGAGGTATACCGGTGCCGTGACCTCTAATGCGTCACTCTCCCTCGTGGCGGGTGTCAGCCTGGAAAGCAGCGATTCCCTGGATTATACAAGCGATCCCACTCGCATCGAATATCTGCTCAATATCTGGAACAACGGCGAGGATGGCTATCAGTTCACTCCTGTCAACGGTGTGCCAACCTGCCTCAGACCCACCGCTCCGTCCGGTGTGCAGGTACTGGTCGGTCCGGAAAGACAACCTCTGACGGGGCCATTCGACCTCGAATCACTGGGACAGTGCCTGAATCTGGACATCAACGATGTGGTGGTGAGCGAAGCGGATGGTGTGGCCAGCTTTACTGTCAGCTTGTCGGGGCCAAGTGAGAGAGTGGGCTCAGTGGACTATGAGACTCAGTCGGGCACGGCGACGGGGGCAGCGGACTACACCGAGGTAGCGTTGCCGCTGACCCTGACCTTCAACCCTGGCGAGACGAGTAAGCGGGTGGATATCACGATTCTACAGGACACCTTAGCGGAGGGAAGCGAGACCTTCACGGTCGCCTTGAGCGGCCCGGTGAACGTGACGCTGGGCGACGCCAGTGGGTTGGCTACCATCCTGGACGACGAAACGAATGCCTGCGGCGCGCCGAGCTATAATACGGCGACTGAAAAGGCACTGTTCGTCTGGAAGGATTGCCAGACCGGGGAGTGGTTTGTGCGTAACACAGCCGGAGGTGATCCGGCGGGGGTCTTTTACGAAGGTCAAGTATTCACGAGTCAGGGTTTCGTCAATGTGGCTGGGTTTGGCCTGGAGGCCAGTGACACGCTGGACAACACGAGTGACCCGGCGGTGATCGATTTTCTGTTGAAGGTGTGGAACAAAGGTGAGGATGGAATTTCAGTTCATCCCACTCTCGGACACAGGGAGCTGCCTGGACCTGTCGGCTCCGTCAGGTGTGTCCATTCTGATGGGTGCGGCCAAAATGCCCATTTCGGCCTCATTCGATCTGGATACCTTGGGGGAGTGCACCAATCTCCCGATCGATATCTCGATCAATGACTTGGTGGTGAATGAGGCGGACAGTGTGGCGAGCTTTACGGTGAGTCTGTCAGGGCCGAGTACGAGCGTGGTCACGGTGGATTATGTGACCCAGTCGGGTTCGGCGACGGGTGGTGTGGATTACATCGAGGTGGCATCACCACTGACCTTGCTCTTTAGCCCCGGAGAGACGAGTAAATCGGTGGATATCACGATCCTGCAGGACGCGCTGGCGGAGGGCAGCCAGACCTTCACTGTCGTGTTGAGTGGCGCCACAAACGCGACGCTGATCAATGCCAGCGGGCTGGCTACCATCGTTGACGAGGAGGTCGACCCTTGTGGCAGGCCGACTTTTAATGCGGCTGTCGATCAGGGGGTCTATCTGTGGCGTGATTGCGGTACAGATGTCTGGCATATGGCCGCCACCGCAGGTGGTGCGCCCACGCAGGTTATTTATCAGGGTGATATCAGTTCAAACATGGCGATACTGGATCTGACGCCAAACAGCATTGAGATTAACGATATTCTGGACGCAAATCCGGCCCCCCATATTGTCGATTTTGAATTACGGATGAAGACCACAGGATATGACGGATTTGATTTCGCACTATCAGTGGGTGCCAGCGCCTGTTTCACAGTCTCCACTGCATCACCCGGTGACGGCAGCGTCACGGTAGGCGCCGTGCAGACTACCCTGACGACGCCCTTGTCACTATCGACCCTGGGAGCCTGTCAGTAGCCTGGATAGTTGAGGCCCCGCAGTGGTTTCACCATCGCAGGGAGCCGAATCACTATCACGCAACCGGGCGCGTTTTTGAAACCTGGAGCAACCAGCAGCCATTCCCTCGCATCCCACAAGCGCGTTGTGCGCTGTATGCGTGGTGGTTCAAACTACTTATGTTAGTGTTGGGCATGGGTTTTCTATATCCTGGGTTGATAGCGTAGCCGGCCGTTTGACAATAAGTCGATGTGACTTCAATCGCCACCTTAACCAGAACAAATCCGTATGAGTTCAGTTGTTGCAAAGCACTATGGTTTTTCTGCGGTCAGCCGCAGCTTGCGGCCGTTTATAATAGGTAAGGGATTCAGGCTTTTAGTATCGGTCGCCGTACTGATTCTCCTGGCACGCCATCTCTCGCAAAAACAGTACGCCGTCTACATATCGCTGCAGGCGTTGATTATGATAGTCGGCGCTATCTCCTCGGTGGGTGTCCAACAGGCGATACTGAGATATATGCCGGAGCTGAGGGCGATAGGTAACAACCTGACAATGTACAGGATGTTGGCAATAGGAATGATGCTCAGGGCGGGCCTGGTGGCGTCGGTCATGCTGCTGGGACTGCCCTTCGCAGGATGGCTCGGCGAGACATTCGGAATAGAGTCCTGGTTATGGATTCTGCCCTGGTATGCCGCTGTAGGTGTGCTGCGTCTGAGCGCGATGGCTATGACGCAATCCCTCGAAGCCCTGCTATGGCAAAAGCAGGCACAGTACGGCATGGCGATTGGTGGTTTTACACGCCTCGCGGGGGTCCTGGCGTTCCTGATATTCGGTCAGCTGGATCTCTGGGCGGTGTTGCAGATCGAATTGTTTAGTGAGGCAACATCACTGTTGCTGATGCTTCTCGGATGGCGTTCACAACGGGCTGCCGATGAACACAAGCACGAAGGCGATCCGGGCTGGTGGGCGGAAAACAGATCCAGGGTCTTCAAATTCGGGGCGTGGAGCGGGCTATTGAACCAGACCAGAATACTTTACGGCAGTGCGCCTAATCGTCTGATCGCAGCGCACTATCTCGGCGTTGCCGAATTGGCGATACTGGGTTTCGCAGACAGTTTGAATAATCTGGCCGGCAGACTGATGCCGACACGACTGATGATGAGCATGATCAGGCCTGTCTTCATGGCCCACTATTCAGACAGGCGGGATTTCGACCAGTTGGTGCGGCTCTCCAATCTGGTGTATCGATTGAATCTGATTTTTCTGGCGCTGCCTATAGTGTTGCTGCTTATCGTGGGAGAGCCGGTTTTTCTCTGGGCGACGGCGAATAAATATGGTGCTGCGGCTTATTTACTGGCAGGGTTCCTGGCCCTCATGGTTGCCGAGGGAATGCGCAGCACTTTGGAACTGCTGGTTCAGGCGGTGGAGAAGAACCAGATTCTTCTGACCAATCTCATACAGTCGGCCTCGCTGTTTATCTCAATTCCCTTGTTCGAATATATTGGCTTATGGGCACTGGTACTGGTAAATATTGCAGGCACAGTGAGTGCAAATGCGGTTGTTGTTATGCTGCTTCGGCAAAATGGCCTCAAATTCCACCTGGACATCGGTTTAATCTTGTTGATCCTCATATATTCAGTGCTATCCGCTATCGCCGGTTGGTGGAGTTTACAGGAATTCAATTCATATCTGTTCTCAGCGTGCATCGTGGTTATTGTGTTTATACTTTGCATGTTCATCAAGCTACCGCTGCACAGGAACGAAAAGGAGATGCTGAAGGTCCTATTGATGAATCAGTTCGGAAAGAAGAAAAACGCGTCTGAATGAGGGAGTAGATAGGTACGCCATGAACTGTTTCCCTATTTTGTTGATGGTATTTGGCTGGACGCTCGCGGCTGCCGCCCCGATCGGTGTGCTGGAGATCAAACCGTCGGCTCAGGTGGTCGTCGAGATTAATGCCGGTTCGGTTATTCGATCGACATTTCCGGGCAAGCTGTTCGGCTTCAATATCAACTACCGCTCGTTTCAGGATCAACTATGGGATAACGAGAGTGATCAGGTCTATCAGCATGTGCTGGACAATATGAGTGTTTTCCCTTCGGCCATCTATCGTTATCCGGGGGGGCTGGTGGCAAATGGTTTTGATTGGACGAACGCCATTGGACCGATCGAGCACCGTCTTCCTCAACATACGATATTCAAAAAGCCACCGGCTAAGGTCAGGTTCGGTCTGGATGAGTATTTAGCGCTGCTGAAAGAGGTCAAGGGTAGTTTCTGGTATGTGATGAACCTGGTGGGTGTCGACCCGATGCGGCCGATGCAGGAGGGTGGCGAGATTCAGGTTGCACTGAAGAATCGGCAACTTGCTCAGTATTTGCTAACAAACGACCCGGGGCAGGAGCGTTACTATCAGTTGGGCAATGAGCTAGATCGGCACCGGTACGAATGGGATGCGGAGAAATATGTCTCCAGGTCACGCAAGACCATGGATGCCATCAGGACGATCGACAAGGAGGCGAAGTTCGTCGCCTTTCTGCGGGATTTCACCTGGACTTATAAGCATGACAAATCACGGGGGGTCAGTCGGCCCGAGACGTTTATGGCGACTGTGTTCAAAGGCCTGCCGGAGGTGCAGGATTATTCGCTGCACCACTATTACAACGGTAAGCGGAAGGACGGTAAGTCACGCGATCTGACCTTCTGGTTGAAGTTGCTCGAAAAGAGTATTCAGGATTATCGGTTGCTCAGAGGCATGGACCCGAATATCTGGATCACTGAGCACGCCAGGCAAATGAGCAGTCGTCGGCCAGCCAAGGATCTGACGGTCCATTACACGAGTAATCTGGGTGGCACCCTGAGCACAGCGGACTATTTGATTGCGATTGCTCAAATCCCGCAAGTGAAGGGGGCTGTCTGGCATGGTCTGAATGTGGGACCCTGGCAGCTTTTTGATGCAAGGGTTCACTACAATGATCTCAGGCCGCGTCCGATCTATTGGGGGTTGCGGGCGCTCAGGGCGATGGACTTACCGAACGTTTTGGAAACGCATACCGCCAGCCCGAACCGTAGTGGCTACCAGGGCGGCTATGATGTGCGGGCAGTTGCCTTCGCGGACGAGAGCAGACAACAATTGGGCATTTGGTTAGTCAACTACCATGCGGAGCCGCAATCGGTGCAGGTGCGTTATCAGCCGCTCTCGGGCCAGGCGGTCGATCTCAGGCATCACTTTATTTCAGGTCAGGCGGGCCGCAGTCCCGACGATATGAGTGTGACGCCGAATCAGGTGTTGCTCACTGAGGAATTGAGCAAGAAGTTCTCGCAAGAGGGTGTGTTAATGCTTGAGGCGCCGCCGACTTCAGTCTCCAGCTATCTGATAAAAGGCAAACCCTAAGCGAGTTATACAGAGCGTGACGGCGGTGCCGAGAACCAACTCGGGTTCCCGCTCTATCGATGCGCCTCGCTCAGGGCTTGAGCACCCGCAGGGCCCGGCTGCCTCAGCCAATAGGTCAAATAGCCCAGGAGCACGACCAGGATCGCCTGGTAACCGATATGAAACACGAAGAAGTTTTTGTGCCACAGGCTGATGTACAGAATAACAATCGCGCCTTGCAGGCCCAGAAAAATAGCCGATTGTTCCTTATTGGCGGCATATATTCTCTCGAGTTTACAAGCGCCGCGAAACGCAGCCACAAATAGGGCGGCGATAATGGCGAAGCCGATAACGCCGGACTCCCACAAAATGGCGATCACGGCAAGATTACCGATACCAAAGCTCTGCGGGTTCTTGATGCCCAACCTCCTTGAGAGGAGGTTGGGCGTTTCGGAGCGAGTGGCGCCGACGCCATAGCCGAGCAGGGTGTTGGCAACTGTTCCGTGCTCTTCTATCCACAGCTTTAAGATTCCACCTCGGCTCAGTTTTCCACCCCATGCCTCATCCTTCAACAGGTTATACTCGAGTGTGTAGGTGACCAGGTCGTACCAAGTCTCAACTTTTCCTTCGGGCGCGTGCCTGACGTAGGCGACGAACATGGTTGCCACGATACCGGTGGTCAATATACCGACGGTGAGGAAGCGTGTTATGTTCCGAAAGGCGTCTCGTCTGAAAGTGACGAGGAAAACGGTCACAATGTAGACGATGGATACCTTCGCCTCATTGATCATCACTGGCGCCAATAGGATTGCAGAGATCAGTAGCATTCTTGAGGTCGATATGACTTTGCTCTTCCATAACGCAAGTACGCAGGACCAGACAATAAACATGAACACAGCCAGCACCGCGTTTGCACCGCCGCCGTTTAGGGAGCCACCGAAGGTTCCGGATACGATATCCAACGGGACAATGCCTCGTTCGAGGCCGTGACGCACCGGTGCCACAAAGAAATACTGATGCAGGCCGAAAGGAACCTGAATCAGGGCCAGTATCCATATGGCCCTGGGCAGCCAGCGTTCCATCAGTTCACTGTTCCAGTTGAGCAGCGCCATGGCGAACAGCAAGCCCCAGAGTTGAAAATACCCCTTGAGGCCAGTCGCCACAGTTGCAAGGTTTTGCAGATTCACGATAGCGGAAATAACGTTGACCAGAATGAATGCCAGTAACAGCCAGAGAATCAATGGCATGTTGTCGTTGTTGAGTTGCCTTGGCGGGGTCAGGAAATGTTGAATCAGTATGTGAGCGACCAATATTGCGGAGATCGGTATAAGAGTCCAGCGAATGAGTTCCAGTGGCGGGTAGTAGAGTTGCGCCAGCCCTGCAAGGGCAAAGCTCACGATGATCGCCAGCCAGAAAAGGGGGACGGGGAACAGTGCCGCGACCAGCCCGCACAAGGCGGCGAAGAACAGTGCAACCAGTCTAAAATCGCCGGTCGACGCGACGGTACCGGCAAGTAGCGACACCAGTATGCCCAGCAGCCACGGCGACAGGCTCTGGTACTTGATAATATGGGTGGTCTTCATCACGCTACCAGATCCCGGGTGCTGTCGATGACGAACTCGATTTGAGCACCAATTGCAGAACGATCATCGCCACATGGATAGATCTCTGGACAGGATGGATTCAAGCCGGGATATGTCATCATTGAATTCAGCCATCAATTGTTGAAGGGTAGCATCCTGGGGTTCCGGAATGATGGCTTCACCCGACACTTTGTTCACTCTCTTGTAGAGCTGTCGCACGCCAATTTTAGCGGCGAAGTCCCAGGCTAAATCCAACCCAATACGACGTACGACCTTGCGCAGGCCCCTGCGGAATACCTCGAGTCCGCTGTAGCGGTTAACGTAGCTCGGATTCGAGCGACTGTCGAGGGCGCAGGGCAAGTGGTTTTCGTCAATACCGAGAAACCGGTATAGGCGTTTGGCCGTATCGGCGCGATTGCTGACAATGTCCTCGAACAGCAGAATTAGAATCTGCTCCTTCGGGAAACAGGCAAGCCAGCGTTCGAGGTGTTTGGCGTAGCGCCCCTGTTCCACATACATGGGATTGTTCTGCAGCCCCTTTTCCAGACTAAGATCGTCACCCGTGAGATGCCCTATTCGAATTTCATGCACATGATTAGAGATCGCCCTCTTTATAGGGTTTCTGAGTGAAACAATCAGTTTCACGTCGGGGTAGTGACGATGTGCTCGTTGCGGCACACCCGGTTCGTGAAAATAGGAAGGCGAGATCTCTCCGACAGCGATGCAGTCGCCAGCGCCGTTAAAATTGTTCTCGTACCATTGCAGGCCGTGACCGTAATGATATGAAAAGAAATCAATCTCCTTGTGCGGGCTCAAGGCGACGTCCGGGTGGTCGGCGAGTAAGTCGTATATCCATGTCGAAGCACATTTCTGTGCGCCGATTCCAATGAAGGTTGGATGAGTCATCTTCCGGTGGTGACAGGTATTTGGTTGAAAGAACGGGGTGATCTGATTCGATCTCCATATACTAGAGGTAGACAATGGTTGGTAGCAACCCGGATGGTCTGGTTATTTTGCGCCATGGCCTGGATGGCAGGCGTCGTTGCGAGGGGGGCCGACCCGATACCGGCTCGTGGACGAGTCAGTTCGTGATCGAGAGGGCATAGTAAATGGAACCGACTTTCAGCGGCCATGCCAATCCGACAACAGCTTTTGGTAGGCGGTCAGTACTTTAACCCAGATAAACTCCTCCGCATGACGCCTACGGCTGGCATTTCTCATCTCATCTATATGCGCGTCGCCACTACCGAGACGGTCCAATTGCATCGCACAGTCGTCCTCGTCCCTGAAATAAGCGGCGCCCTTGCCAGCCACCCACCGGTTGAACGGATTGTCATGCGCCAGCACCGGTGAGCCTGCCCCCAATGTCTCGACCAGCGAGGGATTGGTTCCGCCAACCTGATGTCCGTGGATATACAGCCTGGTATGGAACCTGAGTGCATTAACGACCTCCTGGTCGTAGATGGCACCAACAAACATGATCTCGTCGCCGGCCGTCTCCATGACGCTCTTGTGGTATGCGTTTTTCTCGGGTGTGTAGTTTCCCAGTACCACCAGTGGATGACCGCGCTTCCTGCGCGAATAGGCCGCGACGATCTCCCTGATCGAATTCTCCGGTTCCGATCGCGCCACGATAAGGCAATAGCGGTTTGGCTCGAGGCCGTATCCTTTCACAATTCCGCTGTTGGCCTCCTCTACAAGGTCTGCGCCATAGGGAATGACTGTGATTTTCTTGCCGCTGATGCGCGCCTGCAAGTGCCTGCTTATATACGGGTGGTCAGCAATTAAGTGGTTGCCCAGCCAGCTGGCAAAACATTCATTGAGGAAGAACCAGGCCTTTATCGGCTTCGACCATTTCTGACGTTTCCACTCGATGCCGTCCATATTAATGAGATTGGATTTCCCTTTGAGTCGGAAAAACGACGAATAGATCGCTGTATTGTACCCAAGCGTCAGGTTAAGGCCTGGTTGTCCTGCTGCATCTCTAACGGTCAACCAGTCGAATATAATCGACCCTTTCGCGCCGTCGCTCAATACTGGAACATGTATCAGCCTGACCCCCCTCCAAGTCTCTTCATACCAGTCTCCCGAGCCGAGCTCCTGGCAATACACGGTTACGTCCCAGCCATGCTCAACCAGATAGGGCGCGAGCATCTGCGCGAAGGACTCAAAACCGCCGTATGCGGCGGGAATGCCTCTTATACCGTGTATGAAAAGCGTCTTCTTTCTGGACATCAGAATCTCGGTTATTGTCTGTTCTCTCGTATAGGTATCCCTGAGTGGCCTATGCGAGGCATTGTTTAGTAGCCCATGCGCTGCATTGTTTCATCAAACATAGCGGCAATAGGGCGATGCAATACCGGCTTTTCCTTTTGCGGGAGTTCGTAGAGAACCTTCTTTGAGTAGGCCAGAAGACTGTCCGATATGGACAATTCACACGCCTGCAACAGCCGAACCAGTTGATCGACCGGGTGCTTGACCAGGTCTTCGTAATTGATGCGATAGATCAGCCCAGGCCTTTTTTCCATCTCCAGCAGGCCTTGCCGCATGGTCACGATCCACTCCATCGCCGCGCAATTAATGTGGTCGAACTCTTCGAGACAAAGGGGCGCTACATCCGAATACTCTGGGTTTGTTCGAATGATCTGTTCGCAGAGATATTTCCACTTGACATCACCGCGACCCCACCAATCGTCGGTGTGTGCGCCGACCTGCACGCCTTTGGTCTGGGACCAGCGAGCCACGGAAGCAACCGCATCAATACCATTGCGGGCGATAAAGACAATCTTGGCATCCGGGAAGACCTGCGTGAGGTAATCCACTCTGAAAATGAATTCGGGGTACTTGTCCAGAGCGCGCTTCACCCCGACCAGCCTGGCGTATCTCGCCAGCACTCGATTGACCGTGCGTTTAATCTTCGAATGGGCGTCTGCGGCCTCAAGCATGAACCTGCCGGCGGAGGGGTAATAGTCGCCACAGATATCGGTCTTTGTATCGGCGATCGCCCACATCATCTTGGGTTCGTTGAGGAAGCCGACATCTTCATGCAAGGATAGGATCTTGCCCAGTATCGTGGTTCCGGAGCGACCCAGCCCGGTAATGTAGATCGGTCGGTCCGCACGCACCTCTCCAGGCAGCGTCGCAAGCAGTCTGAGGAACCCATTAATGAATGGATTCACCCATTGTCCCCGCGTTGTGTGGGGGCGTCCCTCAAAGAGTAAGTAACTCGCCAGACGACGAAAGGCAAAGCCCTTGCCGTATTGAAGATATTCCTTGTCAAGTTGGGCGATCATTAACTCAGGCCGTGCAACGACGACTGTCTGTGGGGTTCAGCGATAGGCGCACCCAGCGAAGAATAGAGTACCTGCATCGCCTGGGAATAGTGATCGAGAGTGAATTTCGTGACGATATACTGTCTGGCTTGTTTGCCCATTTTTACGATCTGTGCATCGCTCATCGAATTTGCCGTCGAAAGGTAGTCCGCCAGTTCATCCACATTGCCGCTTTCAAACAGGTAACCCGTCTGTCCGTGTTCGATCAGTTCAGGTATGCCACCGATATTTGCGCCGATCACGATCTTGCCCAGCGCATAGGCTTCGAGCAGACTCATTGGAGCGTTCTCGTACCATTCGGACGGCAGCACAACAGTGCGGGATTGCTTGACGAGGGGCCAAAGGACGTCTTTCTTGCAAAAGCCGAGAAAATCGATATCGCCGCCGGTCTGCTGCGCATAGTCAAGCAGCGCTTTTTCCTCAGGACCAATTCCGACGATCTTCAGCCTGATCCCTGCCTTCGCGGCCGCGGCAATCAATGTTTTGAGGCCCTTCTCCGGTGCCAGTCGGCCGAAATAAAGCATGTAGTTACCTGGTTCGTATGAGGGTTCATACATTTCCGCGTGTACATAGTTGGGAATGTATAAAAGCTGCTCTTCGGGCCAACCCCATTCGCGCAGTTTGTCCCCAAAGAAGCGGCTTGGTACGATGACGCGATCAAGATTCTTTCTGTAAAGACCCAATGCCTTGTGGATCATAGACTCGAACATTACCAGGGCGCTGACCGACAGCGAGTCGTGTATGCATCGATTGCCAATTACATTCAGCAAGTTGCCATTTTTGCACTTTTCGCATATGCCGTTTTTGTTAAACATTTTGTAAGCCGGGCAGGCGATCTTGAAGTCATGCGCTGTCATGACAGTGGGAATCCCGCGGGACTTGAGTAACGACAGTATGGATGGCGACAGGTGATGATAAATGCAGTGGGCATGGGCAATATCTGGCTCCCAGTGGTCCAACAACCGCCCGAGTTTCTCGACGGCCTCCCAGGAGTAGATAACCTTGCCAGCCATTTTCAATTTGGAAAATAGGCTGTATTGCGCGCCGAATTCTAGCTCATCGACAAAGTAAGAACTCCATTCCGTTGGCTCATTCGAGGGATGGTGCATGGAAAAGAACGCCGTATCCCAGCCGACCGAGTGAAACAAGTTGTCATGTTCGAAATAGACCGCGTCGGAACCGCCGCGCTTGTAGTGATAACTGTTGAGTGATAGTAGCTTTGGCATTGGCAAGTTACATCACTTCGACTTACCCATAACTGCCTGGAACTGTATCCAGGCGCGTCGTGGATTGGTGAACAATACGCCTGCGGCATGTATCGGAAACTTCAACAGTTGCATGATATCCGAGAGGCTAATGGGGGAGTCACTGGACACAGGCGAGTAGGAAAACTTTTTCATTAGGGAGCTTGTCATCTTTTCGCAAACGAAGACCTCTCCACTGGACAGGACATCGACCCATCGGTTAAGCGACGATTTGGTGATGCCGGACTGTTGTTCCGCGTTGTTGCGATGAGAAGAGCCTACCTGCGGGATATCCAGCATCGCGCTCTCATAAGGGAGACCGAGGAAGCCGCACATTTTTTGCACTTCGGACTCTGGATTCTCAACGAGATCTTCGAAGCGGAGCAAATAAAACCGCTCCTGCGCTTTATAGTGCAATGCGAGACGGGTGGCTCTTGCCCAGAGCTTGCTGATGGTGTACGGGTGATAGTTGCACCAGACTCGAATAATTTCTGAGAAGGGGATGTTGTCACCGCCCAAGCGTCTGCGTTTCCAGCGATTTTTCTGAGAAGCTAGGACATCGCGAGGATCCCGGACGATATGTACAATCCTCAGGTTGGGGTAACTCTGTAGCAAATCACCGGCATAGAAGATATTTCGTGGGGTCTGTTCGCAAGGAATGGCCTTCCCTTGTCTTGCTGCCAGGAACGACAGTGTCGATGAAATGACTTTCCCCGTCGGTGGGTTGTCTTCCGCAGCCCTCTGCCAGAGCTGTTCGGCTTCCATCTTGTCTTCATCAATGACAGTACCCCAAACATCTCGCTTACTTCTAGCGATAAGCTGTGCGGAAAGGTCCACTGCCTGTTTCTTCCCCATGCTCTCCCGGAGGTTACTTGAATCGGAAAGATCACCGAAGCAATGCAACTCCCTCAGATCGGAGACGCTGCTGTGCTGGTTTAGCATTCTACTCAACATAGTTGTGCCTGATCGAGATGCACCGGTTACAAATATCATAGGTTCGGTGAACTGTTGGTTAATATTGATCATCGAGTTACAGGGTGAACTACTAAGCCTGTCCGTTAAATTTTGCTCGAGTCAAGAGAACGTAAGTTACTCTTCACCAGCGTAACCGGTGAGGGATGATCATCCCGGATCGATCCCGGGGCAGTTCTAGGAAGGTTGGTGGTTGAAATCGGTAGTGATTGAATTTCTAAGTTCATCGGGGGCAGGTAGTTCAAGTTATTGATCCCTCAAATCATTAACATTTCGTCAGACTCAAGGGTATGGCTGTCAGTTCTTATCAAGCCGTACGAATAGTAATCCTATGCGCTATATTTCCTCTAAAACAATGGATTTGGGTATGTATTTCTATGTTCGTTCTTCGGCCACTGATCATAGTCTGAATCATTTGTGTTATCGTATTTGAAAACTATTGTTAATTTCCAATGAAGGCAGTATGGCACATGGTATCAATCAGGCCTTTTGAAATTCCATCCTTAATCCCAGTAGTTCAACATAAAGTTAAGGTATGAAACCTATTATATTTGATATTCTTTGGTACATTCCTGCAGGGTGCGCGGGTAAAAAGCACCTGGCAGATACTTGATGCTGACAGTCGGGGATTCATCACTCCCTGTTGTTTGGTAGATACGCTGTTAGCGGGGACTTCATGGGGACCAGAAATTTTATAACACATGATAATATGAAATCGATGAGGATTAGACAGGCGGCCTGGCAAGACGTCTCGTTGTCTTGTTGAGCCAGTAAATAATGAAAACTCCAGATCTGCACTACCTGTTTCTGCTCAGGGAACCATATCCTCCGTTTCGTCCGGATACCCTGGTGCTGTTCGCCGACGAGTTGAGGAACCGCGGTCATGAAATCGACTGGGTGTTTCAATCGAAGGAGCCCTTGGCGAAATCCTATCAGACGACCTGGGAAGGCGGTTCCGCATGGGTGGCTGCCACCGTCAGACGTCCGGGCCTGCTTGCCAAACTGCATAAACAACTGCTTGGCATATGGATGGACCTTGGGATCATCGCCAAGTCGCGTCAGCGGCGGTATGACTTTATTCAGGTCCGCGACCGCTTCTTTGGCGCCATTACCGGTTTGATCGCCGCGAAACTCGGCGGCAGTCGATTTTTCTTCTGGTTGTCGTTTCCGTTCCCGGAGATGTACTTGTATCGCATTGAGAGCGGTGAGTCCCCTTTTCCGCGACTGGATAGAATGCGCGGGGGGTTCCTGAAATTTCTGCTTTACAGAATCATCATGCCTGCGGCTGACTATGTGTTTGTTCAAAGTGACCAGATGAAAGCGGATGTTGTCGCTAATGGAATTGATGCTGGCAAGATTATGCCCGTACCGATGGGCATTTCACTCAAGCGTATGGGTGAATGGTTGGCTGACAGCGATCCTCTGTCCCAGCCTGAGTCGCCGATGGTGCTCTATCTGGGCACACTGATCAAAGATAGAAAGCTGGACTTCCTGGTGCGCGTACACAAAAAGGTGATTGAAAGGATTCCTGACGCCACATTGTATTTTGTCGGAGGCGGCCAGTGTGCTGAAGATGAAAAACGTTTGCTGGATGAGGCACGAAGGTTAGGCATTTCCGATTCGGTGGTGCTAACCGGCTTCTTGCCAGTCGACAAGGCATGGCAGTATCTCTACCAGGCAAGCGTTTGCGTTTCGCCCTTCTATCCGACGCCGATATTGAACTCGACTTCACCAACCAAGCTAGTGGAGTATATGGCGTTTGGAAAGCCGGTCGTTGCCAATGACCATCCCGACCAGCGCAATGTCATCAACGACAGCGGTGCGGGCTATTGCGTCGCCTGGGACGAGGATCAATTTGCCGACGCTATCGTCAGGATTATCAATGATCCAGATGGCGCTGAAGCAATGGGGGAGCGTGGTAAACGATATGTGGAAAAATATAGATCCTACCACGCTATTGCCGACTCTCTTGACTCCATCTATCGTGATCTGTGCAGTGATAAACCCGTAGCTATGGGCGATAACATTCAGTCGTGAGCATAGGGAACATGATAGTCGAAGCAATCTTCAATCCATGACCAAGGAATGCTTTCCTTCGGCTGAAGCTGCAACCGGTATGGAGTAGTGCTATCAATATCTACCGTGAAAAAGAGATGTTGAAGACATTGCCGTCAGTCAGCAGTCCGGTACCGTCGTTGCGACTGCTGAGCATGGCAGAGTTGGTCATCACCGTACCGTCGACTGATAGGTTGATAAAGCTGAAATTTCGAATAGTCCCGCCGACATTGCCATACAGCGTGCTCTGCTTGTAGGGTACGCCCGCGAGCTGAATATTCTCAAACGTCAGATTGTCAATAAATTTACTGGCTGTCGGATCTGGGTCGCCCCACACTTTAGTGCCCGTGGGTCCAGTATGGGAAGAAACCATGCGCAGACTCATCAGCCGCAATAGATTTTTCTCCTCGATACGAATGCCGCTAAACAAATTATTTTGGAACGCAGCGTCCTCTTTAAATCCCATGGCGCTGAAGACTGCGCTTGTGCTGTGCATATCGGGCCGGTCTTCCTCCGCGGCGGAATAGTCGCTGAATACATCGCTATGGATGAGGTCGATGTCCGAGACCTGGTTGCCTTCGGCGGTGCCAGAAAGATTCCAGGCGAACTTGAATACAGCACCGCTGACCTGCTGCCAGATGACATTGCGACGGATGATCTGATTGCTGTAGTACAATTTGATGTTATCGTCCTGAACTTTGATGAAGCTATCCTCTACCCGTGAATCGTTACCGGCGGTGATACCGTCATTCCTATGGTTCCAGCTGAACAGTTTGACATGCTGGATATTGACTGGGTTGTAACTGATGATACAGGAACGCAGGGGGTCGGTGATGGTGATGCCCTCAATCAACAGACCGCTACCCCTGTTGCCATTGGAAAAATCGATACTGTGATTGCGCCACTGGTTGTGCTCGGTGGCGGTCTCCGTCAAGTTGATACCGGATAGGATGCCGCTGCCTCGGATCGTGATGTTACTCGGGTTAGACTGGGCGGATATGAAAGTACCGATCACATAGGCGCCACCGGCGATGTAGACCTGGGAGTCGTTGGCGAGCGGGTATTGCTTGCCTATCCTGTGGATGCCAGGTCCGAAGTAGAGAACGCCAGGATCACTGGACTGGGGTGGATTGGTCTCGAGGGGATCGGCAAACACAAACAGCGGGTGTTTGACGACATGCTTTGTGACAGAACCGATCTGGTTGAAGTTGTTTCTGATGGTGGTG